>VHBF01000060.1 GCA_016872075.1 Bacillota bacterium
ATGATCAGCTATGACATCCCAACCGATTCGATTCTGCAAACCTTAGTTTTCCCAGAATATCAAATTGGCTAGACTTTAATCGGTTTTAGTTTGCTGCCAAATTTAGATTGGCGAATGCTTTTGACGATCGCCTGAATCACCGGTCCAAAAGCAACGCCGAGGAAGAAAGATAAAACCGTAATGGAACTGGCATAAGTGCCTGATAATAATCCATAGATGAATGCTAAGACGAAGCCAAAATAAGCAATCATCGTTCGCATGATTGGATACGTTTTGATCTTCAATACTTTCATTAATGCAAAAGTTAACTCTTCAATCACCATCCCTGGATAGGTTGATAAGATGAGGAACGCAGAACCTAAACAATAAATCACAAATCCAAAGGCATGACTCAAGATTGCGGTGCCTACATTCGCAATCAACCATTGAGGAAAGACAATAAAATCATAAAAATCAACCATGCCATTGATAAGAAACACAGAGACAAAGACAAAGGCAGACTTGATATTTTTATTGATCACCAAAATGATGAATATCATGATGTAGGTGTGTATCGTCGAGGCAGTACCAAAGGTAAAAAAACCAAGAATGGGATTGAGTAAGGCGTTGAGTTCAAAAGCAGCAACACCCCAAGGCCCTAATCCTAAGGTACTAGATTTCATCAAAAATACACCAAGCGAAGCAGTCAATACGCCAACGATATAGAGTAAAAGAAGGTAACGAGATGCGAGTATTTTTTCTTTCATAATGTCCGATTAATAACATCTAAACGTTGATAAAGTTTGACAAAGTAAGTAATGAAACTACCAAAGGCGACCGCCAATAAAAAAGAAAGGATGGTGATACTACCTAATCCATTGCCTTCTAACATTGCATAGATGAACCCTAGCAAGAGACCAGAAAATTCAATCATCCATCTTGCTAATGTAAATGACTTGATCTTGAAAACGCGAATCAAGGTGAGTTGCAAATCATCATACACATTCGGTGGGAATCCACTAATGATGATGGTAGCCAACCCCCAGGTCATGATCACTAAGGCACTTAAGAAGCATAAGATGCTGAGCCATAAAGGTAAGGGTGAAGGAAAGAGAATCGGCAAGATGACAACATCCCATAAATCAATCGATAAAGAAATAAGTAGCATGGAAAAAATAGCTAAGAGTGCTTGCCAACGTTTGCCAATCAATAACACTAGAATTAATAAAAATGTAGTATGGATTAATGAGCTCTGACCCAAAGTAATTGAAATATCTTGCGATTGTAATAAACTTCTTAAATTAATCACGGCAGTGTCCCAAGGTGCAACTCCAAGATTGGCTCTGGAAAATAAGGCAACACCTAAACCTAAAGCTAAAATGCCAATAAAATATAGACTAAGAAAACGAATTGAAAATCGGTGCCAAGTTGGTTTCACAAAAAAATATTATACGCTTTTCTTTGAAGATTGAATGCGAATATTGTCGTGATTAGGTTTGCCTTTATAAGCTGAATAATAAGAGGCAAAATATTTCATGGTTTTCCCAACGGTCTTACCATCATAGTCAATCGCATCCGTCCAATCTTTTAAAAGCGTTTTCGTTAGTTTCCCTTGCGCGAGCAATTTAAGGATCGGTCGTAAATAGTCCCTTGCATCTTCAATTAATTGCAGCATGGTCGCTTGTGAGGTTTTTCCGGTCACAGGATCTTTCCAAAATTTACGAGAGACATTGAGTGAGCGTTCTTTAACGGTTGAAGATAATCGCAGTGGATGAATTAAGCTTAAGGGTAATGAACGAAGACCTGAAACTAAAACAACCAGTAACCGGTTCAATATAGAACCGTGATATAAGAAACGATAAGTCGCTTGCATATCATCGACTGCTAGTTGATAAGTGTCATGTTGTAGTTGTTTTGGAAACGCATACATATATAGTTGACTAATCGTTTGGAGACTGACCTTAGAAACATTTAAAGTTTCCTTCGGTTGATAAACCTTTGGATCAAGTTTAAATTTTTCGACAATTGCGACATCCATTTCCACTTCTAAGCGAGCATGGTCAGCACTATAGTGCCCAGTTAAAGAACCATGTTCATCAAATCCAGTTCGATAAAATACGTAGGGATGACAAGTTCGATCCAATGCGTAGTGTGTTAATGCGCCGATGACATAAGCTTTGCTAACCTCATCTGCTTTTGCCCCAAACCAACCATGTTCCAATAAAGGCCATAACGAATCTACGGGTAATTGATTGTGTAAGGTCGAACCAAATTGATTGATAGTAGTCGTTGATAATCTTTTTTTGAAAATAGCGTGACCAAAAAAGAAGAAAGGATCAGGTCCTTGAGAACCCAACCAAACCAACGAGGTTTGATTGGCTAAAAAAGGAAGCATTTTCTTCATATCTTCCAAGATTAAATTGGCAAAATACTGATGCGTTAAAATTGAAGGCATAACTCCTACTTATCTAAATAGGTGATCGGAATTTTACGAGCACGATTAAATAAGAAACCACCAACAAAGAACAACACGATTAAAGCGAGAATGCCATAACGCATGGCTCCGGGGAAATTGGGATCGACAATTTCAGTGGTATCGTTGATGATTAAGACAAGCGAGCTAACCAAGGCGATGATCGCCGGGCCCATGAAGGCGGCGACTCGAGAAAAGACGGTGTAAAGACCAAAAAATTCATTGGCTTTTTCTTTGGGAATAATTTTTCCAAAGTATGAGCGAGATAACGATTGAATCGCCCCTTGAGAGGTTGCTACCAATAACCCTAAAATGGTAAACATCGTCACATTATTAATGAAGTAACCAAATAAACTAATGAAGGCATAAACGCCAATGGTGACGAGTAACAGGTGTTCAGTCTTAAAGCGTTTTGCTAATTGTGCAAACAGTAAGGCAAAAATAAAGGCAGCAATTTGAATCATTAAGAAAATCGGTAATAGCACATCATTAACATTTTCACCCGTGACTTCAGGAATGGCGTTGACAGCAAAAGGAACCGCTTGGGAAATAATGGTATGGACACCATCAATATATAAAAAGAAGGCAATTAAAAATAAGAAAACTTTTCGATATTTTTTCGCTTCTTTAAATGTTGAGAAAAGGCGCGAAAATGATTGTTTGACAGGATTTTTTTCTGGTTCAATACCGTGAACTTGTTTCACATATCTTAAAAATGGCAGCGAAAATACAAACCACCATAAGGTTGTCACTAAAAAGGTCAATTGCAAATCAATGGGGTCTGGTAACAGCATGATAAACGCAATCCCAATCACTAAAGGAATCGTGGAACCACCCAAATAACCAAAAGCATAAGCGGTAGTGGAAACATTATCCATTCTTTCATCGGAGGTGACATCAACAATAAACGAGTCATAAAAGACATTGGTGGCATTATATGCAAGGTAAGCAATCGCAAATGGAATTAAAACAAGCCACCAGGGAAAATATGGGTAAAGTGGGATGAGGACACTACTAAAGATACCGACGTAGAAAAATAGTTTAAAGAAGCGATTCTTGGTGCCTCGATAATCAGACAAAGTTCCGAGAATCGGTGAACTAATCGCGATGATAATCGAAATCGTGGATATGATGACTTGATAGAGAATGGAGGATTGGTCATTGGTTAAACCACCGCCACCTTCTGTTGATAAATAAGCATAAAGTCCAGGAAAAATAAAAGTTGCAAAGACAACGGTGAATGCAGACTCAGCCCAGTCATAAAAGATATAGGCCCATTCTTTTTTTGTAAATTTAGCGGGGCTTTTTTTCAATGATTTTTCCATAATTTACCTCTAGATGTAATTTTACCATTGTTTCTGAATTTCCTCGCTTGCGGATTTCTATTTAAACTAATCTTAAAGAATGTACAATGAATCTATGCTT
>VHBF01000061.1 GCA_016872075.1 Bacillota bacterium
ACCAACTTATATGCACTTTTCCTACGAACGTTTTCTTGAAAATCGTTTGCGGGAAAGTTTTGACTTTACTGGCACGCCCATTAAAATAATCATGAGAGAACGAAAATGAAAACCAAAATTGCTATTCTCGGTGCCGGTTCATGGGGAACTGCTTTGGCGCAAGTCCTCGCAGACAATGGTCATGAAGTTTTCATGTATGCTAAGGATCCAAAAGTTTGTAAAGAAATTAATGAACGTCATACGAACGCCTCCTATTTTAAAGAAGCTTTTAACTTACCCAAAACCATTCACGCCTCTTGTGACTTGCAAGAAGTCGTTGCTAACCAAGAGGTAATCATGTTGTGCGTACCTTCTCATGCAGTTCGAGAAATGGTTAAAAATCTTGCGTCGCTCATTCATGAAAAAGTTTGCATCATCAATACTGCCAAAGGCTTTGATCCTTTAACCAATCAAAGACTATCTGAAACAATTCGCAATATATTGCCGAAAAAATGGGTCAAAGCAGTGGTTAGTTTGATTGGTCCTTCGCATGCTGAAGAGGTGATTGAAAGACAACTGACGCTTGTTTCCGCAGTCTGTAAAAAAGTTGAACATGCAGAGATGGTCTCTCTTTTATTTTCCAATGAATATTTTCGCGTCTATGTTCAAAAAGATGAAATTGGTTCTGAGGTCGGTTCCGCTTTAAAAAATGTTATCGCTATCGCCAGTGGCGTGGTAACAGGGCTTAATCTTGGTGACAATGCTCGAGCCGCTTTAGTGACCAGAGGTTTAGCAGAGTTGATGAGACTTGGTAAAGTCTTAGGTGGAAAATTAAAAACCCATGCAGGCTTAACCGGATTAGGCGATTTGATTGTTACGTGCTACTCAAAGCATTCTCGCAATTATCAAGCAGGGATTAAAATTGGCAAAGATGACTCTGCTCAAAATTTTTTGGTAACGAACCAAGAAACAGTGGAAGGCGTTGCCTTTGCAAAAATTGCTCACCAACTTGCAAAAAAATATCGATTAAAACTACCGATCATAGAAGCAGTTTATGCCGTTTTATACGAGAAAAAAAGACCATCTGAATTAATTAAATCGTTAATGAATCGGCCTTTACGAGTAGAATAATTTTTTTTTGATTGATAAGTTTTTATAATTAAAGAAATTAACTCGATTAAATTTTGTTGCATTTTTTACGATAGTATGCTACTTTATACGCAGAAAGATCTAGGAGGAAAATATGAACAAAGTAGATCTAGTTGAAGTCGTCGCCAAGGAAACTGGACACAGCAAGAAAGATGCTGAAAAAGTCCTAGAAGTCGTCTTAGGGACTTTAACCAAAGCCTTAAGCAAAGGCCAACCAGTTAAATTAGCTGGATTTGGTGCATTCACTGTCCGTAACCGTAAAGCCCGCATTGGTGTCAAACCAGGAACCACTGAAAAAATCAAGATTCCTGCAACCAAGGTTGTCGGTTTCAAGGCCAGCAAGGCCTTAAAAGAAAAAGTTCGCTAAACTTTAGTTAGCAAACTTCAAGAGATAGATGGATTACCATCTATCTCTTTTTTATTTGTTTTGGTATGGTTATCATATTGTTATGACATTAAATCCCTTCTTTGAATTATCTAAATTATTTCAAACTCATGGTTTTCACCTTTGGATGATTGGTGGATCAAGCCGAGATTTTTTACTGGGTTTACCAGTGGATGATTTTGATTTAACGACAGATGCAAAACCTACCGAAATGCAACTTTTTCTACCTCATGCAAATTACCGTTTTGCTCATTATGGTACTGTTCAACTTCAATCGGGTGCATATCATATTGATATCACCACGCTTAGGCAAGAATCGATTTACCAAGACAAAAGGCATCCACAGTCCATTAACTTCGTTAAAGAACCTATTGTGGATTACTTAAGACGAGATTTAACAATCAATGCAATCTATCTTGATGCTGAATTAAAAACTCTCGATTTTGCAAAAGGTTTAGAAGATTTAAAAAGTCAAACATTAAGAATGAT
Organism: Bacillota bacterium; assembly: GCA_016872075.1. Classification (GTDB taxonomy): domain Bacteria; phylum Bacillota_I; class Bacilli_A; order RFN20; family CAG-826; genus UBA970. Next base: position 2,003 of record VHBF01000061.1, read on the forward strand.
TGGCGACCCTTATGCAAGATTTCAAGAAGATCCTTTAAGAATTCTTCGCGTCTTACGTTTTCAACATAAACTAGGATTTAAACAAGAACCCGGTTTAGCAAAAGCCCTGAATCAAAGTTTACCGCTACTTGAATATTTAAATCCTCAGAAAGTAAAACAAGAGTATCAAAAAATGCTTAAATATAAACCGTATGAAGCTACTTTATTATTAGCCTCTTACGGACTGCATCCAGATTTAGATTGAATTGGTATAATAACCCATAAGATGAATACCATGTTTGAAGCTTTAGATTTAAAGCATTTACTACTCGACCATTATAAGGCGTTGGGATTTCAAGAAAAACACGTGATGGTTATTTTAGTCATGGATCAATTGCTTAAACTTGATAATCACCTCATTACCGCAGAATTACTCAGTTTAAAAATGACCCTACCATTAGAGGAAATTGATGCGACGATGGTTGAATTGTTAAATCGAAAGTTTATTGAATATGTCACCGTATCAGGCAAGACTCACACCACACTCAATCCTCTAAAACAATTGCTCTATAAACGTTTTCAGCAACAAGTGATCCATCAAACCCAAGAATTAACTGTGAATGCCCAAGCTAATTTGTTCCAACGTATTGAGAAAGAATTTGGTAGGACCTTATCACCTTTGGAAATTTCTCGCATTCAAGATTGGTTACAATTTGGATATAGCGAGGCTATCATAATTTCGAGTTTAGAAGAAGCGATTGCTAAGCAAAAAAAATCGATTCGATTCATGGACAAATACTTGCAAAAACAAACCACCAAAGAAAATTTTAACCTAGAAGGAAATCCTTCGATTCAACAAAATCCCCATCAAGATATTCAAAAAACAATAACGCAAATTAATGAAAATCTTGATCATGGATCAAAACAAAAGAAATAAGATTTTAGATTTTCTTGATCAACAATACCCCAATGTGGGTTGTGAGTTATGGTATCGCAAGGATTATGAACTTTTAATCGCTGTGCTTTTGTCTGCTCAAACGACGGATCAATCAGTGAATAAGGTTACACCTATCTTATTTAAAAAATTTCCTCGCCTTGAAGATTTAGCAAATGCTCCCATTCGTTCAATTGAAAACACAATTCAATCGATTGGTTTATTTCATACCAAAGCCAAACATATCAAAGCCCTTGCAGCGACGTTAATAAAAAATTACCAAGGAAAAGTGCCATCCGATAAATCCCAATTAATCAGCTTACCCGGCGTTGGTGTTAAAACGGCAAATGTGATCAGAGCAGAACTTTTTAACATCCCCGAAATTGCAGTTGATACCCATGTGTTTCGTCTCGCTTGGCGACTTGGTATCTCCAAAAAAAGCGATTCGGTTGAGGTGACGGAGAAAAAATTGCGCAAATATTTTCCCCAAGATCGCTACATTAAACTTCATCATCAGTTGATTCATTTTGGTCGCTATGCTTGTCAAGCTCGAAAACCCAATTGTGGTGGTTGCCCATTGCAAACTATCTGTAAGGAACCGAATAAAAATTTAGAAAAACCACTCATCAATCGCGGCTAAATAATCAATTCGTGGTTGAAATTCAATTCCAATTCTCTTCCCTTTACTTTTAATCCAGGCGTAAGGTAAAGACTGACGACTTTCTTGTTCGATAAAGTTGAGGAAATCAATCGCCTTCAGTGCATATACTTCATCTCGCTTAGAAAAGGAAATGAGTAAGAAAGCAATGCCTCCTTGATCAATAACCCGTTGAAGATGCAGTCGTTGGTGGATGGTAATATTGGCGATTGCTAAAGCAGTGTTAGATTGGGTTGATTTTGCTTCAAAATCCAAATATTTCCCACGATAAATACCGTTATAGTCAGTCGTGGATTGCTTTT
>VHBF01000062.1 GCA_016872075.1 Bacillota bacterium
CGGAAACCTTGGGAACCAAAGTTGAAATCAAAAATTTAAATTCAATCGCCAATGTTCAACGGGCGATTGATGTCGAAATGCTTCGTCAAGAACGCTCATTAATTGCCGGTATGCCAGTTCAACAAGAAACGCGACGATATGATGAACTAAAAAAAGAAACCATTCTGATGCGGAAAAAAACGGATGCGGTTGATTATAAATATTTCACCGAACCCAATATCGTCCCAATTTCGCTTTCTCAAGATTTTATTAGCAATGCGATTCATCAATCCTTACCGTTAGCGACTACCAAAAGAACACGATATCAAGGCGAATTAGGCTTAAGTGAATACGATGCAATCCAATTAACTCAAGATGTTTATGTGTCCGAATATTTTGATCAATTAACCACGCTTGGCAATCACTATAAACTTTATGCCAATTGGTTATTAGGTGAGATTGCCTCCTATTTAAATAAAGCGAATCTCAGTATGTTAGCGTTTCCCATTCAACCAAGGTACATGGCTTTACTCATGGCCATGATTGCCAAAGGTGATCTTTCCAATAAACAAGCAAAAGAATTATTTGAAATCATGATTAAAAATCCAGGTGATCCCCGACCAATAGCCGAAAAAATGAATATGTTACAAATTTCCGATGAAGGTTATATTACCCAGCAAGTTCAAGAGGTTCTCGCTGCCAATCCTCAATCCATCATCGATTTTCAGCAAGGCAAAGATCGGGCGGTCGGATTTTTAATCGGTCAAATCATGAAAAAAACCGGTGGTAAAGTTAATCCTACTCTCACCAATCAAATTCTGATCAAACTATTAAAAAGCAAATAAAAAAAGGACAGTCAGCCTGTCCTTTTTTAAAAACAACAGAAACGTCTTATTCGATGTCTTTGGTTTTGCCAACGAACATGATGCCGATCGTGCCTAATCCACCGTGGGCCGCAATCACGGGACCCATTTGGGCATTGACTAAGGTTTTGATGCTTGGACGAATTTTCTTTAATTCTTCTGCAAGATATTTTGCATCTTCAGCACAGTCATTTTGGACGATGAACACAGTATCATCTTGTTCGACATATTTCTTGAATGTTTCCAATAAGAAATTTAAGGCATTCTTTCTTCCCCGTGCTTTGAGTTTAGGAACCGGAACAATCCGACCTTCCGAATTCATCATCAACACTGGTTTAATCCCTAAGAATGAGCCTAAAGCAAATTTAGCAGCATTGATTCGACCGCCACGATAAAGGTGGGATAAGTCATCAAAGGCAACCACGGCGACTACTTTATTACGAATCGCAGTTAAAGCCTTGACCGTTTCTTCAAGGGTTTTTTCTTCTTTTCTTAATAACAAAGCTTTGTGAACTAATAAACCTTCACCCGCCGAGGCGTTAAGGGTGTCGAATAATTCAATCTTTTGCTTTGGATACTTTTCTTTTAATTCGGTGATGGCAAGATTCATCGAATTAAAAGTTTGCGAAAGATTACTTGAAATACTCATTAATAAAACATCTTTGCCGGCTTTGAGTAATGGTTCAACGACATCCATCACTTCTTGAGGAGCGGGTTGCGAAGTTTTAGGTTTTGCCTTGTTCTTCAAGAATTCATTAAACTTCGCGGAGGTGATTTCTCTTTCATCTGGAAAATTACGATAGGTCTTATCGTCAATGGTGACGATCATCGGGACCACATTGAGTTCTAAACTTTGGACAACCTTAAGTGGTAAGTCCGCACAAGAGTCTGAGACAACTGCAAACTTTGGCATACATTCTCCTTTTTGGGGGATTCCCCTTTTTAACCTTGAACAGTGAAAGAAGGTTATTAATTGGATTTTATCATAAATTCAGACTTTTACCCCAAAGGTAAAATAATCTCGTGATATGATGAAATTGCTAAAATGAAATTAAAATGGATGACCCGAACTGCCTTGATTGCGAGTATGTATGTGGTATTAACCTTAACGCCACCTTTGAATGCATTCAGTTTTTATGCGATTCAATTTCGGGTATCTGAAGCATTATTAATCTTGGTTTGGTTTCGGAAGGAATATGCAATTGGCATTTTAATTGGTACCTATTTTGCAAACGTATTTGGTCCATTAGGAGCAGGATTTGCATGGATTGATGCGTTCTTGGGTACGCTAGTTACCTTGTTAGCAATTCAGATGATGATTCACATCAAGCCCCATTTTATGAGTTTGATCGCCCCAGTGATTTTAAATGGGGTTTATCTTTCATGTTTCCTACCGTTGGCATTAGGTTTACCTTACACATTTGAATTGATCCTGACAACGATGCTGTCAGTAAGTGTTGGCGAGGCATTCGTTGTATATGGTCTGGGGTTGCCACTCAAATGGCTCATCCAAAGGCAACCGTCATTAGTAAAGTTAATCAAGGAAGTTTAATGATGAAATCTCCAATCAACTTTCAATTGAACCACCAATCCACAGATTCATTGGCGAGAACTGGCACGTTAACGACTCAACATGGGGTTGTGAAGACGCCCATGTTTATGCCTGTAGGTACACTGGCGACGGTCAAAAGTCTTTCCCCTGAAGAAATATCTGAAATTGGTGCAGGCGTCATTTTGAGTAACACCTATCACTTGGCGTTAAGACCAGGGACTGAGGTGATTCAACTCGCAGGTGGCATTCACCGCTTCATGCAATATCCCGGACCAATCTTAACAGACTCGGGTGGTTTTCAAGTTTTTTCATTAGCAAAAAACCGTGTAATCACCGAAGAAGGAGTCACATTTAGGAATCACTTAAATGGAGATTTGATGACGCTGACACCGGAAATCGCAACCACAAAACAAAAAGAGATTGGCGCCGATATCATCATGGCGTTTGATGAATGTATTCCCTATCCTGCAGATTATGATTATGCAAAAGCAAGTACCGAACGAACGTTAAGATGGGCTGCCCGTTGCTTAGCAACACCTCGCGACTCCCATCAAGCAATGTTTGGGATTGTGCAAGGTGGTGAGTTTCCTGATTTGCGAGAACTATCTGCCAAAGCAACAACGGCGTTACCCTTTGATGGATTTGCAATTGGTGGAACCTCGATTGGTGAACCTAAAACTGTTTTTTCAAGTATGTTAAAAGCAGCGGTTCCGCATTTGCCTCTTGATAAACCACGATATGTGATGGGAATTGGTTCGCTGGACTATATTTTAGAAGCGATTGGACAAGGTATCGATATGTTTGATTGCGTATTACCCACTCGCTTAGCGCGACACGGCGCTTTGATGACAACCCATGGCCGTCTCAATATCAAAGATAGTGAATTTGAAAAAGATTTTTCTCCAATTGATTCATCCTGTGATTGTAAGACGTGCAAACAATATACCCGAGCTTATTTAAGGCATCTTTATCGCAGTGATGAATTATTAGGCAAACGTTTAATGTCCATTCATAATTTAAGATTTTTGATTAAAGTGGTCGAGGGTGCAAGAGTCGCGATTGAAGAAAATCGCTTCCAAAGTTATGCAAGTAAGGTTTTGCAATCGTATGGAGATGATCGAGGTTTCTAATGGATATTCGCTTGTTTGATTTTCCTTTACCTCCTGAATTAATAGCCCAATCACCATCGGAAAAACGTGATCATAGTCGCCTGCTTGTCTATCATCGTCATTCGAAAACAATTCAACATAAAATGTTTTATGAGATTGGTGAATTTTTGCGACCTACCGATCTGTTGATTCGTAATAATACAAAAGTCATTCCAGCTCGATTATTTGGTACGAAAGAGGCAACGAATGCTTCTGTTGAATTACTTTTATTGGATGATTTAGGTCAAGGACAATATCGTTGTTTGGTTGGGAATGCAAAAGTCGTGAAAGAGGGTACAACCTTAACCTTTGGTCAAGGAGAATTGAG
>VHBF01000063.1 GCA_016872075.1 Bacillota bacterium
GGCGATTGGTAATGCGCTTCTCAACTCCTCAATTGCAACTGGATTTGCTAAAAACGTTCGCGACGCTGTCTTCCAAAAGGTCAACCAATTATCCTTAAGTGAATTTGAAAAGTTCGGGACCTCTAGTTTAATTACAAGAACCACGAACGATGTTCAACAAATTCAAGGGATTTTCTTGTTTGGATTAAGAATTATCATTACCACCCCTGTGACGTTGGTGACTGCGATTACCTTAACGCTTGGCACCAACCCTTTACTGGTGTTTGTTTTTGCGGTTTCCGTTCCAGTCATCTTTATTGCGATTGTTATTACGTTTAAAATCGCTTCGCCTTTATTTGAAAAGGTGCAAAAGAAACTGGATCAATTAACTTTAGTGCTTCGTGAAAATTTAACTGGGGTCCGCGTGGTTAGAGCCTTCAACCAAGAAAAGAAAGAAGTAAAACGATTTGCCGACGCAAACGAAGACCTCACTCAAACCAATATGCACGTTAGTCGCACCATGTCTTACTTAAACCCTTTTGTATCGTTGGTATTTGATTTAACTTACTTATCGATATTCTTTGTTGGTTTTGCCACCTTTGATGGGCAGGCCTTGGTGTTAGGGGATGTGAATGTGGCTTTCGGTGACATTCTCTCAACAGCGCAATATTCTAGTACCTTAATGTTCTCGTTGTTAATGCTGGCCGCCATTCTCATCATGCTACCAAGAGCAAGAGCCTCTGCTAAACGTATTAATGAAGTGTTGGATACCCACTCTTCGATTCTTGATCCTGTGAAACCCAAGACCACAAAGATGACCACAGGCAAGGTTGAATTTAAAGATGTGGTGTTTCAATTCAAGGATGCTCAACAACCAACCTTAAGAAACATTTCGTTTACAGCTAGGCCAAAACAAGTAACCGCGATTATTGGTTCCACCGGCAGTGGTAAGTCTTCGATTATTAACTTAATTCCCCGATTCTTTGATGTATCCGGAGGCCAAGTTCTTATCGATGAAGTCGACGTACGCGATATGAAACAAACGGATTTAAGAAACAAAATTGGTTTTGTGCCCCAACAAGCTTTACTGTTCACTGGTTCGGTCAAACAAAACCTTACCTTTGGTAAACCCAATGCCACCGATGAAGAAATTTGGCAAGCACTCGAAGTCGCCCAAGTTGATCATTTTATCAAGAAATATCCTGAACAACTTAATGTTCAAGTGTCGCAAACCGGTAAAAACTTCTCTGGTGGGCAAAAACAACGCTTATCGATTGCGCGAGCCTTAGTTAAAAAACCAGAAATCTATGTTTTTGATGATGCGTTTTCCGCGTTAGACTATAAGACCGATATTCGCTTAAGAAATCGATTAAAGACATATACCAATTCGGCAACCGTCATCATTGTGGCACAACGTGTTAGTACGATTATTGATGCTGATCATATTGTGGTGCTTCACGAAGGTCAAATCGTTGGACAAGGTAAACACCAAACCTTGTTAACAACCTGTGACATTTATAAAGAAATCGTTTACTCGCAATTAGATCCAGAAGAAGTGGAAAAGACCTTAGCATTAACGAAGAACGATATGAGTTTAGAAGGGAGTCAAACCTAATGGCAGGACCAAGATATGGGCGCATGGGCGGACTTACCGAAAACGAAAAACCAAAAAATTTTAAAGGCACGCTTCGCCGTTTAGTTGGTGATTTTAAGCCTTATCAAGCCGCTTTGATTTTTGTGGCAATTATCATTACGATTTCCGTTGTATTTACCTTATTCTCGCCTTTGTATATTCGCGATATCTTAAACGATATCATTGCCAATCCCGCCATCTTTTTTGACGAAGTGAACGGCCTACTTACCTTAAGATGGCCTGATATCTTAATACGTTTTGGTATTATTGTTGGTTTTTACTTCTTCTCTCATTTCTTTACTTGGTTATCAGAATTTTTATTGATTCCTATCTCGAACCGTTATTCCTACAAGATTCGTCAATCGTTCCAAGCGAAAATGGATCGATTGCCTTTGGCATTCTTTGACCGCCAAACCTATGGTGAAATTTTATCGAAGGGCACGAATGACGTGGATAGCGTCTCCCGTTCACTACAAGGAATCTTAAGTTCGGTTTTAAGTTCATTATTTATGTTTGTGGGCACCTTAATCATGATGTTTGTGACAAGTTGGCAATTAACACTTGTCGCGCTTGCCATCCTTCCTATTTCCTTATTTGTCACCATCTTTATTGCTAAGAATTCTCAAAAACGATTTAAGGCTTACTATGCAAAATTAGGGATGTTAAATGGTTTAATTGAAGAAAATTATTCTGGCTATCGCATTGTTAAATTATTCAATAAAGAAAAAGAAACCATCGAAAAATTCACCAGTATCAATAACGAATTAGCCAAGGCGGATCGGATGTCGCAATTCTTCTCTGGCATTATTTTCCCAGCGATTAACTTTGTGAATAATTTAGGATTTGTTGGCATCGCGGTGGTCGGTGGATTAATCGACAACATTGGAAACATGGTGGCGTTCTTTATCCTTGTATCTTTGTTCCAACGTCCCTTCCAAATGCTTGGCCAAATTTCAAATATTATTCAATCTTCGATTGCAGCGGCAGAACGTATTTATAAAATTATGGATGAACCCGAACTACCCGAACCATCCAAAGACGCCATTCAAACGAATGAAAAGATTAAAGGCAAGATTGAATTTAAAGAGGTTGCCTTTGCCTATAAACCCGAACAACCATTGTTCACGAATTTAAATTTACAGGTCAATCAAGGTGACACGATTGCGATCGTCGGACCTACAGGTGCTGGTAAAACCACGCTTGTTAACTTGATGATGCGTTTCTATGAAATTCAACAAGGTAGCATTTTGTTAGATGGCAAGAATCTTAAAGAATACAGTTATCCCGCTTTAAGAACGGCTTTTGGTATGGTGTTACAAGATACCTGGTTATTCAAGGGCACCATTCGCGACAACATTCGTTATGGTAAACAAAACGCGACCAATGAAGAAGTAGAAAGGGCTGCTAAGGCCGCCCTCGCTCACTTCTTTATTTCGACCTTACCGGGTGGCTATGATTTCATGTTGAATGAAGATGGCACCAATATTTCCCAAGGTCAACGACAATTGTTAACGATTGCAAGAGCGATTTTAATTCAACCCAAAATGTTAATCCTTGACGAAGCAACCAGCAGTGTCGACACGCGAACCGAAGCCTCTATTCAATCGGCGATGACTTCATTAATGAAAGGTCGTACATCTTTTGTGATTGCGCACCGTCTCTCTACGATTAAGAGTGCAAAATTTATCTTAGTGATGAAGAATGGGGCGATCGTTGAAACTGGAAATCACGAAACTTTATTAAAGCAAAAAGGTTTCTATGCTGAACTCTATAACGCACAATTTACTGGAAACAATCAAATCGATTCTCGGTCTGAAGAAAAGTTCTAACGATTTAAAACCATTACATCAATCATCATTTCTGCGCGTGTCATTCCAGCATGATGGGCTTTCATGGTCAGCGGCATCTTATCATGTTTTGTGCCGTGAGTAAATCCAAAACGACCTTTCGCAATTGCAACAAAATCTCCGATAAAATCATCAAACCTTGGATGATTCATCCCTAATCCATAGAGCTTTTGATCCTTTACTTCTTGTTTGGTTAGTAATAAGAAATGTTTGCCATAAAAATGGTGAAAACGTTTTGCAAACAACGCATGTTGTTGATCCTTCACAAAGAAGGTAGCAGCTCGTGGTTCTAGTGAAAAGCTTCGCTTAAGTAAAGCATAAATTTCTTGTTGTGCTTGAATACTTAAAAAAGAAACATCCACTAATCCATGATCCGCGAAGACAATATAGGTTGTGTCTGGATTTTGT
>VHBF01000064.1 GCA_016872075.1 Bacillota bacterium
ATTTGCCGATCAAACTTTATTATGTTGGTCCCGCTTTCCGTTATGAAAGACCTCAACTCGGTCGTTATCGTCAATTTCATCAATTCGGAGTTGAAAATATTGGTATATCCTCTCCTTATTCGGTCGCAGAGACCATCTCACTTGGCGTCACTGCCTTTACGGTGATGGGCTTTAAACAAGTGACCGTCAAACTCAATTCATTAGGGGATGCTTCAACCAGAGATGCGTATCGCACTGCTCTCAAATCATTTTATGAACCGCATTTGCCTAACCTTTGCCCGGATTGCCAACAACGATTTCAAATCAATCCATTACGAATGCTAGATTGTAAAGTCCCTGCCGATCAAACGTTAGCAAAAAAAGCGCCTCATATTACCGCGTTTCTTTCTAAAGAATCGCAAACGTACTATGCGCAAGTTAAAACAGCCCTTAAGGAATTAAATGTCGATTACACGGAAGATCCTCAGCTGGTTAGAGGTCTGGATTATTATGCGGATTGTGTGTTTGAATTTCATATGCTGTCTGATAAAGGTCTTGATTATGGGGCTTTAGGTGCAGGTGGTCAGTACAACAACCTCGTCAAAGAGTTAGGAGGTCAACCATTAAAATCGGTTGGATTTGCCTTTGGTTTAGAACGACTCATGGCAGTGCTTGCCGATAGTGGACGCTTAGATAACGTTAAACCTTTCACCGATATATATATCATTTCCATGATGCCTGAAACTGATCTTTATGCCCTCAAGCTTTCTCATAATTTCCGGCATTCAAATTTCAAAACCGAACTCAACCTTGAACATAAATCGATGAAAGCTTCTATCAAATCCGCTTTGAAAAAAGATGCAATTTACGCGGTGATCATTGGTGACCAAGAAATGAAAGCGAACCAAGTTACCATTAAAAATTTACAAACCCAAGAACAGCAACTGGTTCCAGTCAATGAGGTGGTGCACTTAATGCAACATTTAACGAATCAACCAGGTCACCATCATCATGATGAAGAAGCACCAGACCATGATGACCATGGTCACAAGGAGTAATAATTATGGTTTATCGTAGTCATGTCAATGGCATTCTTCGTCTTAAAGATGTGGGTCAAAAAGTCACATTAATCGGTTGGGTGCAAAGAAAACGTAATCTTGGTTCACTGATGTTTATTGATCTAAGAGATCGGTCAGGGATTGTCCAGTTGATGATTAAAGATCCGACAAAAGTTCCAGATGTTAAGCATGAATATTTAATTCAAATTCAAGGAATCGTGACCAAAAAAGCTGTTGCAAATACCAGTTTAGCCACTGGCGAAATTGAAGTGGAAGTCACGACCTTTAAAGTGTTGAATGAAGCTGATGTATTACCTTTAATTGTGGATGATGTGACCGATGCGGGAGAAGATATTCGTTTACAATATCGATACTTAGATTTACGGCGTCGACCGATGCAAGATATCCTCATCACCCGTAGTAAAATCATGCAAGCATTTCATGTTTTCTTTGCCAAGCATGATTTCACCAATATTGAAACGCCTTTATTAACCTTATCTACCCCTGGAGGCGCGCGTGACTTTTTAGTCCCTTCTCGATTAACCCCTGGATCGTTTTATGCCTTGCCCCAATCACCGCAAATTTATAAACAATTATTAATGATTGGCGGCCTTGAACGGTATTATCAGATTGCTCGGTGTTTCCGGGATGAAGATTTACGCGCCGATCGCCAACCTGACTTTACGCAAATAGACGTGGAGGCATCTTTTTTAACCCAAGATGAATTTTTATCGTTCATGGAAGAAGCAATTCGTGAAGTTTTTAAAACGGTAAAAGGCATCAATCTACCGCACCCTTTCCCACGCTTAAGTTACGAAACTGCAATGGCGTTATATGGCACGGATAAACCGGATTTACGATTTGATTTACCCTTATCTACCATTCCCCTTATTTTAAAACAAGCTTATGAAAAGGCTGGCTTTGAATCTTCAAACATCAAGGGTTTAAAACTTCCCAATGCTGGTGGCACCCTTTCTCGAAAAGTATTGGATGAATGGGTTACCTTTGTGAAACCTTTTGGGATTAAAGGTCTGGTGACGTTTAAACTAGAACAAGGACAACTGCAAAGTTCATTTTTAAAATTCGTTGCCCCTGAATCCGTTCAAGAACTTTCGCGATTGCTAGATTTAAAGGTCGGGGATGTTTATCTTGTTGCTTCTCATGATGATTTGACCGTCTTAAACACGGCCATGGGCATTCTTAGAACCAAGGCAGCTAAATTATTAAATATCATCGATGAAAAGAAAATGGCGATTGCTTGGGTTACTGATTTTCCGCTCTTTGATACGAATGAAGAAGGACAACTCGTTGCTGCCCATCACCCCTTTACTCGCCCTCAAGATCAACATTTATCCATACTCAAAACGCAACCAAGAAAAGTGCTAGCACAAGCGTATGATTTAGTGATTAATGGTTACGAAGCTGGTGGCGGATCAATGCGTATTTATGATAAAGAAGTGCAAAAACAAATCTTCTCCATATTAGGGATGACTGAAGAAGCGATTCAAAAGAAATTTGGGTGGTTTATTCAAGCCTTTAATTATGGAACACCCCCTCATGGTGGGATTGCTTTTGGTTTAGACCGCTTGACGATGATTTTGACGGGTACGGACAATATTAAGGATGTCATTGCCTTCCCTAAAAATTTAAAAATGGTGGGCTTACTTGAAGGGACCCCAAATACGGTAGAAACTAAACAAATTGATGAATTATCAATTCAAGTGAAGGAGAAAAAATGAGTATCGAGCAATTAACCATCACGGCTTTACGAGCACTTGCGATTGATGCGACCAATGCGGCCAAAAGTGGTCATCCAGGTATGCCGATTGGTTCAGCACCTGCAGTTTACACCTTGTTTAGTAAGCATTTAATTAGCGATCCTAAAAATCCAGAATGGATTAATCGCGATCGTTTCGTATTGTCAGCAGGTCATGCAAGTATGCTTTTATATGGCATTTTGCATTTAGCGGGTTATGATTTACCGATTGAACAACTCAAATTATTTCGGCAATTAGGAAGTAAAACCCCAGGTCATCCTGAAGTGCATTTAACCCCAGGTGTGGATGCGACCACCGGGCCTTTAGGTCAAGGGATTGGTCAAGCGGTTGGTTTTGCTTTAGCCGAACGCACCTTAAGGGCCATGTATGCTCAAGAAGGTCTCATCGATCATTACACGTATGTCTTGAGTGGCGATGGTTGTTTACAAGAAGGAATTTCTCAAGAAGCAATTTCTTTTGCCGGTCATCAGCAATTGAATAAATTGATTCTGATTTATGACGCAAACCAAGTGACCTTAGATGGACCCTTGGCGATGTCCTTTTCGGAGGATGTTAAAAAACGCTTTATGGCCTCTGGTTGGCAAGCGATTATCGTCGAAGACGGCAATGATTTGGTTTCGCTAGATAAAGCGATTCGTAAAGCGAAACGTAGTCAAACGAAACCGACGATGATTATGATGAAGACGATTATTGGTCAAGGCTCTAAAAATCAAGGCACGTATAAAGTTCATGGAAACCCATTAGGACAAGAGGATGGCAATGTCGCTAAGCAAAGTTATGGTTGGTCCCATCCAGACTTTTTTGTCCCGCAACAAGTTTATGATCACTTAAGGGATTCCTTTGCAAAACGTGGAAAAAACAAAAGGAACAAGTGGTTGCGTCAATGGCAATCAATTTTGGAAACCAAACCAGATATTGCCCGTAATTTTACCCAAGGTGATACCTTACAATTCACTCAACACTTACCTTCTCCCTTGATGACCTTTCCTGTTGGTTACAAAGATGCCACCCGCAATTCATCCTTACAGGTTTTAAATG
>VHBF01000065.1 GCA_016872075.1 Bacillota bacterium
TAAAATCGATTTATTTATTTTTCTCTGGTCGGGGCGTGTTTACGCCTTTCCCCGAAGATTTAGTTGCACACAAACGCTACCAATTTATCATGAAACAAACCCCAAATACTCACAAAGCTGAACCAATCGTCACGCCTTTACCTTCCACGCCAACAGGACCCAAATCATGATCTTATTCACTGCACCTGTTCCCAACATCAATCAACGCTTAGAGTTACTTTATTTATTAATTGCTTTAGTTTTATTAGCCTTGGCATTAATCGGTGGCATTGGGTGGATCTTTGAAACCTTAATTAAGAAATATGGCGATCAAGTGGATGCAGAAACCTGGAAAATCTACGAAACCAGAACCGTCAATACTCCAAAAGAATTCGCTAAAATCGCTTATAAAAAAAGTCATCGTCAAGCATTTAAAGATTATTTTTGGGCTCTCTTAACCATTGGGTTAATGCTCGGTATCCTTTTTGGGTATATGACGTTGATGAACGATCCGACGTTAATTGCCGATTTAACGAATTATGAAACTCGAGGCTTTAATACCATTTTTCCAATCTTTGATTGGGCAAACATTCCGACGAGTAATTTTTTTGGTTTAAATATTATTTCTGATTGGCCAACATTATTAAATGTCCCAAGATTTGTTCCTGAAGCAACCATATCGTATGTTATTTTTTTACTAACTCTCTTTGGTGGATTATTACTGACCAGAGCCACCTTAGCCCTAATTGGTCGAACCCTACGAATTCAAAATAAACGCAACCAAATCTTTATGAAGAATTTAGATGACGTCGCGAAGAAACTTTAATTATTCAATAATCGCTCTACGTACGCAATCATCTGAAAAATCACATAAATCGCAAGTCCGATATTCACAATCCAAATAAAAATAGTCATCCTTCTTAAAGATGTTTTTTTTCTTTCATAAGCCTCTTTTTCAAGGTCTTGTTGAATATTTTCTTCTAAAGGTTCTTCAAACATACGTTGAAATTAGTATAGCAAGGAACCTGGTGTTCGGGGATAAGGTTGGGTGTCGCGAATATTATTAACCCCAGTTAAATACATTAACAACCGATCAAATCCAATCCCAAATCCCGCATGGGGGACGCCGCCATATTTGCGTAAATCTAAATACCATTCAAGCCCAGCTTTGTTTCCGTGCTCAATCAATTTCTTTTCGAGTAAATCTAGGCGTTCTTCCCGTTGCGACCCGCCGACAAGTTCACCGACTTGAGGAACGAGTAAATCACAAGCTGCCACCGTTTTACCATCGTCATTTAACCGCATATAAAAAGCTTTAATTTCTTTTGGATAATTGATAATAAACACTGGTCCCTTGGCGATGGTTTCTGACAAATATCGTTCGTGTTCAGTTTGCAAATCCATGCCCCATTCAATATTTTTATAGGCAAATTCAACCCCATTCTTGACGGCTTTTTGTAACGCCGTAATCGCTTCCGTATACGTCATTCGTTGAAAAGGTTTTTGCCGAACTGCTTGCAGTCTTTGCACTAAGGTTGTATCAATAAATTGATTAAAGAAAGCCATTTCTTCAGGTGCATGTTTAAACGCATAATCCAAACAATATTTCACACAGTCTTCAATTAAATTCATGTCGTCATTTAAATCCGCAAAGGAAATTTCTGGTTCTATCATCCAGAATTCTGAAGCGTGACGCGAGGTATTACTGGGTTCTGCTCGGAAGGTTGGACCAAAGGTATAAACATCTTTAAACGCTAACGCAAACGCTTCAACGTGTAATTGCCCAGACACGGTTAAGGAAGCAGGTTTATTAAAAAATTCATTTGGTTTCTTTTGATCCACAATCGCTTGAAAGACTTGACCAGCACCTTCCGCATCGTTGCCGGTAATTATGGGAGTATGCACATAAACAAAATCCCGATCTTGAAAAAATTGATGAATCGCCATGGACATGACTGAACGCAAACGAAACATCGCAGTAAACGTATTGGTTCGGGGTCTTAAGTGAGCGATTTCTCTGAGGAAATCATACCCATGCCTCTTCTTTTGTAAGGGATAATCTTCGGGAGCGGGTCCCACCATTTCAAAAGCGTCTACAACCACTTCAAAAGGTTGTTTATTGGTTGGGGTTAAATGAATTGAACCCTTGATGGTAAGAGCAACCCCAGTTCCACATTTGGATAAGGTATCAAAATGATTACCAAGGGTTTGATGGTAAACCAATTGCACGTTGCGAAAAAAACTACCATCGTTTAATTCAATAAATCCAATGGCCCCATTTTGCCGATTGGTGCGTATCCAACCAGATAAGATGATAGGCATTTTTTCTTGAAGAGATTGCCCTTGGGCAAGGTGGTATAAGGCACGAATTTTATGAGTTTGTTTCATATACAAGTCCTACTTAATGATTAAAGATATTATAGCGTATTTACTTTTGCATGCTTGCCTGGATATCCCATGAAGGATCAACCCCAAGTTCGAGTGAAGATATCATCCCTGCTTTAAACATTTCACCGCCGAGTAAGGCAATCATCGCCCCATTATCGGTGCAGGCCCAAATAGGTGGAAAAATAAATGGAATCTTGGTTTGTTGCGATAACAAGTTAGCTTGCTTTCGTAAGGTTTGATTGAGTGAAACCCCGCCACCGATGATAACGGATTTCACAGGAAAAGTTTGTAACGCTAATTGCAGTTTATCAATCAAGGTTTGGATAACTGTTTGTTGAAAGGCGAAGGCTAAATTAGCTTGATTCATCTCGCGTTTTGCTTGTTGTTCTTTTTGCATTAAACTTTGCACCGCTGTTTTTAAACCGGAATAAGAAAAATCAAACTTTCCTGTCGCTTTGGGTGTGGGTAAGGTGTATTGAGGTTTTCCCTTTTGGGTTAATTGATCAAGAATCGGGCCACCAGGATATGCTAACCCCATCATGCGTGCCACTTTATCATAGGATTCTCCGATGGCGTCATCTTGGGTTTGACCGATTAATTCATAATGCAAGGGTCGTGCCATATAAACGAGTTCGGTGTGACCGCCACTAACAATGAGTCCCAGGGCCGGATATAAAATAGGTTGCATAAAACGCGCTGCCTCTAAATGTGCAGCGTGATGATGAACTCCAATCAAAGGAATCTGCAATCGCGCCGCAAGCATTTTTGCGGTTTGTAAACCGATATGTAAAGCGCCAATTAATCCAGGACCTCGGGTGACAGCAACTGCCGATAGATCTTCGAGTTTAATCTTGGATTCCTTGATCGCAGTCTGTAAAACATATCCAATATTTTCCGTATGTAAACGCGAAGCTAATTCTGGAAAAACACCACCATATGCTTCATGCCGTTTAATTTGGGATGCTGTAACATGACTGAGAACCTTGGTGTCGTTAACAACGGCAATTGAAGTTTCATCACAAGACGTTTCAATTCCCAGGATAATTATAGGTTTCATATCCGTAACTCCATCAGCCACGCATCTTCGCCATCTGCATAATAATGGGATTTTTTGATAAGCTTTTTAAAACCATAGGTTCCATAAAGTTTTTGGGCAATCGTATTACTGACTCTTACTTCTAAAGTAATGGATTGACAACCGGCCTTTTTTATTCTTTCCACCGAATCCATCAACATGGTTTTACCGATGCCACGTTGCCGAAGATGCGGCATGACTGCAAGATTATTAATTTGCGCTTGTTGGAAGGTAATCCAAAAATCGATATACCCTACCACAAACCCTTCTGCCTCTGCGACCAAAAGAAATGCATATGGATTTTCTTTTAGTTCATATAAAAAGTGTGGTTCTGTCCAAGGTGAAGGAAAAGACAAATTTTCAATGGTGAGAATGGTGGAGAGGTCTTGCATAGTTGCAGGGCGAA
>VHBF01000066.1 GCA_016872075.1 Bacillota bacterium
TGTCCCGGAACGTCTTATCCAATTTGCCCAAGGTAAAAAGTATTTTATTCGGACTTACGGATGTCAGGCGAATGTACGCGATGAAGAAAACATGCGCGGCCTTCTTGAACTAACGGGATTTACCTCTGTTGATGATGAAAAATTAGCTGATTTTGTCATTATCAATACGTGTGCGATTCGGGAAAATGCTGAAGATAAAGTCTTTGGGGAACTTGGCATTCTCAAAGGCCTAAAAGCCATTAAACCAGAGATGTTAATCGCTGTCAGTGGTTGTATGGTGCAACAAACGCACATTGTGGATACGATCACTCAAAAATATCGCCATGTTGATTTAATGTTCGGTACCCACAACATTCATCACCTCTTAGAATTACTTGATGAAGCGATTACTAAAAAAACTCGCGTGGTCAACGTTCCCTCTAAATATGGGGAAATTGTTGAGAATATGCCTTCCAAAAGAAATCATCGCTTTAAGGCATTTGTGAATATTATGTTTGGTTGTGATAAATTTTGCACGTACTGTATTGTGCCCTATACCCGCGGCAAAGAACGATCAAGGTTAATGGATGACGTTATTAAAGAATGCAAAGAACTTGTCACCCAAGGTTATCAAGAAATTACTTTAGTTGGACAAAATGTAAATTCTTACGGTAAAGATTTTAAAAATGGCACGACCTTTGCCCAATTACTGGAAGCAGTTGCTTTAACCGGGATTCCTCGCTTACGATTTATGACCTCACACCCGTGGGATTTTACGGATGAAATGTTAGATATGATTGCCAAATACGATAATATTATGAATCATATTCACCTCCCATTTCAGGCTGGTGATGACATGATTTTAAGATTGATGGCCAGACGTTATACGGTTGCATCCTACCTAGAACTGGTGAAGAAGATGCAAACCAAAATCCCTCAAGTTACCCTGACTACGGATATTATTGTGGGCTTCCCGAACGAAACTGAAGCGCAGTTCCAAGGGACGTTAGATTTAGTAGAGAAAGTTAAATTTGATGCGACTTATACCTTTATCTACTCGCCAAGAAAAGGAACCCCTGCCCATAAAATGCTCGATAATGTCCCTTACGAAGAAAAACAA
Source organism: Bacillota bacterium (assembly GCA_016872075.1). Taxonomy (GTDB): domain Bacteria; phylum Bacillota_I; class Bacilli_A; order RFN20; family CAG-826; genus UBA970. Next base: position 1,100 of record VHBF01000066.1, read on the forward strand.
AAAAGATTTTACCGACTCAAAGAACTTGTCGATCGAATTGCCAAAGAAAAATCCGATACGATGGTCGGGCAAACCTATACCGTGCTAGTGGATGGCGTTAGCAAACATAATCCTGATAAGTTATCAGCATACACTGAAAGTAATAAATTAGTGCATTTTAAGGGCGATGCTTCGCTTGCAGGTAAACTTGTCCGCGTCAGAGTTGATGAAGCGAATACATATACTTTATTTGGAAGTTTAATCGATGACCAAGCTTGAATCCTTAACGGATCAATTAGCCAAAGCATTACATGACTTACCCGAAGTAAAACAATTTTTTTCCTTGCGTGAACAAATTCTAAAAGATCCATTTTTGAATGAACAACAAGAAAAGATGAAGCATCATCAGAAGTTGATGATGAAACATTTAGCAGATCAAAAGATTTATCAGATTCATCAAACTGCATACCGCCAGCACCAACAAGCTTTTGATGATCATCCTTTAGTTCAAAATTATGTGAATTTAAAGGAACAACTTTCCCCCTTATTAAAAGAACTTCAAGCGATTATTGAATAGGCATTCTATGGTCTATTTGGTATGATAAATTCATAGTTTATATGAAGAAAACCTCCGCACCATATACCCCGATGATGATGCAGTACTTGCAAATCAAATCGCAGTACCCAGATACTTTGATTTTTTTTCGTCTCGGTGACTTTTACGAGTTATTTTTTGAAGATGCTAAAATTGCTTCTCGCGAATTATCGTTAGTACTTACCGGTAAGAGTGCCGGTCAAGAAGCACGTGTACCGATGTGTGGAGTTCCTTTTCATGCCTATAAAGGCTATTTAAAAAAATTAATTGATAAAGGCTACAAGGTCGGTATGGTTGAACAAATGGAAGAAGCGAGTGTTGCCAAAGGTCTTGTCCAACGGGATGTTACCCAAATTTACACCCCAGGATCTTTTATTGATGATCAAGTGTCGGCCCATAATTTTTTAGTTGCAGTTCACGAAGATCAATCTCGTTATTGGCTCATTTTTGGTGATATTAGTACTGGTGAAGTCTTTAGTGATTTTATTGAAAATCAAACGCAAACATTATTGGGATATTTACAAAAACTTTCAACCCATGAAGTGATTATGAATGTGGCAACTTCCAAGTTAATTAGTGAATCGCTTCAATCCTTAGGATTATCGATTTCCACTTTAGATTTATTACAAGGCACGACGTCACCAGAGGCTTATACCTATAACCTTTGGATTCATTATGTGCAAAACACCTTAAAAAAATCATTATCGTTCGTCAGACCCATACTGCCTCTATATCAAGAGCAATCTTTAAAGATGGATGCTGTTTCACTCGCCAATCTTGAAGTTTTACAGTCTCTCAAAAATCAAAGCGTCCAAGGGTCGCTTTATTGGGTATTAGATCAAACCACTACCCCGATGGGGTCTCGGTTATTGAAGCAATGGTTAATCAGACCTAGCGCGCATGTACCAACGATTACCTTGCGGCAGCAAATGGTTAAAACCTTAATGGATCAATTTCTCACCCTTGAAAGTCTACGTGAGATTTTGAAAACGATTTATGATATTCCTCGCATCCTTTATAAACTCCATTTAAAACAACTCAACGCTAGAGATTTACTTTCTTTAAAAAAATCCTTACAGCCGATTCACGATATTAAGAAACTGTTAATGAATCTTCAAGATGCTTTTTCGCAATCGTTAAATTCAGCAATCCAACCTTTTGATAAACTTGTGGAACTGATTAACCTTTCAATTCAAGATGAACCCCCTGTGAGTATTAAAGAAGGTGGGATAATTAAACCAGGTTTTCATGCTGATTTAGATCATTGGGTTTCGTTAGCTAAAGGTGGTAAAAAAGCATTAATCGAACTCGAATTGAAAGAAAAAGAACGCACGGGTATCAAGAATTTAAAAGTCGGATACAACCAGGTTTTTGGTTATTTTATTGAAATTTCGAATGGGCAATTATCCATGATAAAACCTGAGTTTGAATATGAACGTAGACAAACCTTAGCCAATGGTGAACGCTTTATCAATCGTCCACTCAAGGCATTAGAAAGTCAATTGTTACAAGCAGAAGAGATGCAAAAAAAATTGGAAGAAACCATTTTTCAAGAAGTGGTTTCAAAAGTTGAACCGTTTACGCATGACCTACAAACACTGGCTCATCAACTTTCAATCTTAGACGTGATGACAACTTTTGCCACGGTCAGTCGTACCTATCAATTTATTCAACCCACTTTCACGAATGAGAAAGCCTTTAAAATTGAACAATCTCGCCATCCTGTTATTGAAAAAGCGTTAAAGAAGTCAACGTTTGTTCCCAATGATTTAATCATGGATGTTCAAACCAATACCTTGTTAATCACCGGTCCTAATATGGGTGGAAAATCAACCTATATGCGACAAATTGCACTTTTGATGATCATGGCACAAATGGGTTGTTTTGTTCCTGCTAAATCGGCTAACCTCATGTGGCTCGATGCCATTTACACACGGATTGGGGCAAGTGACGATTTAATGGGTGGCCAATCAACGTTCATGATGGAAATGACCCAAACGGAGTTTGCCCTTAGTCATGCAACAGACCGGACCTTATTAATCTTTGATGAAATTGGTCGAGGCACCGCGAC
>VHBF01000067.1 GCA_016872075.1 Bacillota bacterium
CATTTGTTGATTCGATAAGGTGTGAATCACTTGATTGATCATCACGCCACGATCGACTTGCACATAGCCTAATTCACTTGCAGGATGTTCCACTTTTTCAATTAAAGAAATGGGTTCTGCCCGTGTAAAATCAATTTTAAAGATGAAGTAGTAACTGTGATACGTAAAGGTGTATTGATAATAGACATCCGTTCTTGGTTCACCGTCTTCGGTTTCTTCAACCGTGACATCTTCTACAATATGGTAACTATAAGCGTTGACGGCAAACGCAAAGATGCCATCCTCTACGGAAACGGTAATCGCTTTGTGATCCCATAGCGCTTCCGCCCAACTCCATCCCCAAACTTCGCCTTCATTTTCTGCCATATCATTTAATAAAAATTGAGAGAAGTTTAAGGTTTGAATGACATCACTTTCCCCGGCTAAGGTTGAGTAAGCGGATAATTTCATTCCCGTTAATTGACCGTCTTGGTTTGCATCATAGCCTAAACCAATCAGTTGGTTATCACCCCATGGATGTTGATAGGTGTCAAAACCAGGTAAGACAATTTCTTCACGAATAACTGGATTCGCAAGATTGCTTAAATCCACGATGTATAAAGGATCGGTTCTTAAGAAGGTGACGATATAAGCCAAGTCGCCTTGAAAACGAACTGACATAATCGATTCTCCGGGTTTACCTAATCCTTCTTCAATTAACGCGGTGATGCCAAAACTACCATCTGCTAAATCTGTTAACACGTAAAGACGATTGGTTATCGAGCGATTTTCCCAAGACCACCACCATTCACCTGCGCGCCAATCCCAGACGGTATCGGTGGTGGCAATTCTAAAGTTACCTTCAAATTCATCAAGGGCAAATTGATTGACTGCGACCCCGCGAATCGAACCCACCGCAACCAAGGTTAATGCCCCAGTTTCGATTTCAAGATCGAATTTCATAATGGTCGTGGTTTGATAACTTTGAGGTTCTTCCCAAACATAATTGGATTGCGCTAAATAAAGATGTTCAAAATTAACATATAATTTTTTGTAATCGGGTGTGGTTCCTAAATAACCCGAGGTTTCATAAGTTAAAGCGGTTGAATCAGACACAAGTGGAATCCCAGTTAAGGTTGTCATCGCATATAAATTATCTTCGTTGATATAGGTCATTGAGGTGTAAGGCATGTAGGCTTTATCACCATCATTTTCAATATAAGAAGGTCTTAATTCTTGACCTTGTTGATATGAATAAAAATAATAGTGACCCACTAAGAAAAGGGTTTCTTGGACAATAGTTTCACCATCCATGATTGGAACGATTCGGTGATCGATAAAGGCAGCATCCGTTTGTAGACTATAAACAATTTCTAAGGAGTCGCGATCAATCATCATCACAGAACCTGTGGGTTGCCACCACATAAAATCGGCACAGAAATAAACATCGCCATTTTCATCTTCTTGGGTACAGTTAGATTGGGTTAAGTTATATCGGTAACCAATAATAATTAAGTAATCTTCTGTAAGGTACATCGAATCTGTATAGACCGTTTCATTTTCGGTATTTAATTCAATCGTCGTAACATATTCTACTAAATTTTGATTGTCCACCGACATCACGCGAACTTTGGAATCCCATCGACTCGCATAATAAATAAATTCTCCATCAGTCTTGACGACATCACCTTCTTTAACACCGGCAACTTGACTGTTGGTATCGACAAAAGAATTATCTTTACTTGTTTGATCAGTACTCGTGTTTGAATCTTCGGCCACACCTGGAGTTAACTCACCTGTAAACTCACCTCTGGATTCATTGGCTTGTTGTAATAAATTTCGTAAATGATTTTCGTCACGAACTTGATTGACACCAACTGGTTGAAGCGGAACTGCATCATTGGCTTTTGGTGTTACGGTTCCAACGATAAGTAAAGCGGTGGTTGCAACAAAACCTAAGACCGGCGTCACCTTCATTTTGAGCTTAGGATGAAGAGTGCGTTGTATCAACAAATAGGCAAGAGTACCTAAAAAACCCAAAAAACCTACAAAAATCATTAAATTTAGGATGTTATTCATTATTCATTCCGTCCTATCTACATTATAGACAATTCAAAAGGCGTTTTCTTTCTCGAATTCACTCCTGCATTAAGTTAAAATAGATTTAATGAGAAAATTTAGTTAATGTTAACTTATTTTCATAGAAAGAAATAAACCCTTATGATTTACACCATCACCTTAAATCCCAGTTTAGATTACTATCTAGATTTACCCAAATTAAAGTTAGGAACTTTAAATCGTTCAACAGATGCTCGAGTAGTGGCTGCCGGTAAGGGTATTAATGTTTCGGTGATGCTGAATTCACTCGGTGTGAAATCTACAATCTTAGGATTCTTTGGTGGGTTTACCGGTGATTACATGTTGGGTCAACTCGGTCGTTATTTAAATATTCATTTACGACCAACGATGATTAAAGGTACCTCAAGAATTAACGTCAAATTAATTCACGAACAAGAAACGGAATTAAATGCGGCCGGTCCAGAAATCAGTGGTTCAGAACTCAACAACCTTTTGAATCAACTCAACACCATTACGCCTAAAGATATTGTGGTGATATCTGGATCAACCACTGCCAATGATAAAACCGGTTTAATTGAGCAAATCATTAAATATATTATTCAACGCAAAATTGATTTTGTTTTAGATGTATCGGGACAAGAATTAAAAAAGTTAATCAAATATAAACCTTTAATCATCAAACCGAATTTATCGGAGTTTCAATTTTTAGCTGATACCGAAGCAACAGACATTAAAAAACTTTACCCCCAAGCTAAAAAAGTTGCCGAGATTACCCAAAATAGAGTGTTGTTATCACTCGGTAAAAATGGGGCCATCTTTGTTGATAAAAACAAGGCTTACCATGTTGAAGCCCCGCAAGTCAAAGTCAAACATACGGTTGGTGCGGGTGATGCGTTACTGGCCGGTTATATGTCTAAATTTGAAAAGACCTCGGATCATAAAGTTTCCTTAGCGTTTGCCATGGCGTTAGCAGTTAAAAAAGTTGAAGGTGGCGATGTAACCAATCTTGCTGAACTTGAAACCTTAGCCTCGAGTATTAAAATTAAAACGCTTTAATTATGAAGTTAAATTATCAGCGGACGATTCTCATTGGTTTAGCTTTCCTCTCAATCCAATTGTTTTGGGGTTTTTATGAAGCAGTGATATCCAAGATGTTAGTCGATTCATTTGGTCTCAATCCATTTTGGTCTAACTTTGTGATGACGTTTGATAATTTATTGGGGTTATTTCTATTACCTTTTTTTGGAACACTATCGGATCAATCCAGATCTAAATTAGGAAAAAGAACGCCGTTTATCACCGTGGGAATTATTATTGCCGCCATCTTCATTATTGGCGTGGCACTCGTTGATTTTTATCAACAATCTGCCGTGGTGGATGCCGGGATATTAGGAATTACTCAATCCAATGATGTATACAGTTTTGCCACCGAACCAAGTTTAAAAGAGTTGATTATCGATATTGCTTCAACCAACAATCGTGCATTTACTGTTGTCGGTGAAGTGGTATTTTTCTCAACGAAGTTAGATGCATCGTTTGTTCGTTACACCCTCATCTTTAATCAAATTACTACAATCTCACCCATTTATTTAATTTTATATATTGTCACCCTTTTTATTGTGTTAATTGCTATGTCCTATTACCGAACTCCCGCGGTGTCGTTGATGCCTGATATTACACC
>VHBF01000068.1 GCA_016872075.1 Bacillota bacterium
ATGAGGGTGATCGGTTGGGTTCATACGTGATCCAGCAACAGCTGGACGAATATTTAACCAGCGTGATTTACCGGCTTTACCAAAATTAATTAGGTTATATTCTTCATTACCGACTACACCAACGGTGGCGCGGCAGGTACCGAGGACTTTACGAACTTCACCACTGGTGAGACGTAAGGTGACGTATTTTCCTTCTTGACCTAAGATTTGCACTGAACTTCCAGCAGCGCGAGCCATTTGACCGCCGCGGCCAGGAGTGAGTTCAACATTGTGAACAAACGTACCTTCTGGAATTTTTGCTAAGGGCATGGCATTACCGGTTTTAATGTCGACTTGTTCACCGGAAACAATTTTGCCACCCACCGGTAAATCTTTTGGTGATAAGATATAGCGCTTTTCACCGTCTGCATAATTCACTAAAGAAATGTAAGCATTGCGGAATGGATCATATTCAATCGTTGCAATCGTGCCGATAACGCCGTCTTTGTTGCGGCGGAAATCAATCAAACGATAACGACGTTTATTACCTCCACCGATGTGGCGAGTGGTAATGACGCCTTGATTGTTGCGACCACCTGTATTCATCTTCTTAGTTAAGAGACTCTTTAAAGGAGTGCGTGTCGTAATTTCTTCAAACGTCGTATTCGTCATTTCACGACGAGAAGGAGTATAAGGACGATATGAGCGAATTGCCATGTGTTGTGACCTCCCTATTCCTTAAATAAATCCAAGCCTTGACCACTTACTAAAGTGACAATCGCTTTTTTAAAACCAGAAATGGTTCCAGGATATTGCCCACGACGTGTATACTTCGCACGGACATTTAAGATGTTTACTTTTTTAACTTTCACTTTGTAAGTGGCTTCAAACGCTAATTTCACTTGAGTTTTATTAGCACGTCCATCCACTTCAACCGTTACTTTTTGTTGCTTTTCAATCCCCTTCATCGACTTTTCAGTGATGAATGGACGAAGAATCGCAGAAAAACTAGATAATGCGGCTTTTGATGTGACTGCCGCAATTGGTTGAGCGACTTTTTCAGTCTTAACAGGAGCTACTTTTTCAACTTTAGCTGGTTTAGTAGCCTTCGTTGTAGTCTTCTTTACAGGCTTTGCTTCCACAGCAGGTGCTGCTTCCACAACTTTATTTTCTGTTGCTTCTGTGGCAACTTTTTTAGTGCGTGCCATTATTGGAGTACCTCCTCAATTTTGGCGACTGCAGGTTTTGCAATGACCACAAAATCAGCTTTGATCACATCAACAGCAGAAAGTTGCTGACGGGTGACATAATTGACTTTGGTTAAATTTCTAACTGCTAACGCCACATTTTCATTGGACGTTTCCCCAACCAATAAGACCTTGCCATTTACTTTTAAAGCTTTCATCGCATCAAGGGCAATTTTAGTTTTGGCGGTTTTGAAACTTAAATCTTCAACAACGACCAGTTTCTTTTCTAAGAATTTTTCAGATAATGCCGAGCGGAATGCTAAACGATATTGTTTCTTATTTTGGGCAATCGCATGATTTTCTTGACCGGTTGGTCCGAAAGAAATACCACCACCAACCCAAAGAGGAGAACGCTTCATCCCAGCACGAGCGCGTCCAGTCCCTTTTTGTCTCCAAGGTTTAATCCCTGAACCAGCGACTTCACCTTTGGTTTTAGTTTTTGCATTGCTTTGACGAGCATTAGCAAGCGCCACTTGAACTGCATCAAACATGGTTTGAGTGTGAGGTGCGATTGAAAATACTTCACCATTTAAATTTAAATCTGCAACTTTGCTACCTGTTAAAGTGAGCACATCGATCGTAAGACTTTGTTCTTTTTTCTTTGCCATAAACGATGCCTCCTTTATTTAGCGACCGCTTGACGATTAATCAAGGGTTTCGCAGCAAGTGGTTGACCTAATTGAGTTTTAATCGCAGTGCGAATCGTGACATAACCTAAGTTAGGTCCTGGAATTCCACCTCTAACGAGTAAGGCATTCTTGGCTTTATCAACGCCAACGACGAGTAAGTTTAAAATCGTTGCTTGTTTTTTACCATGATGACCTGCCATCGTTTTGCCAGGGTGGACACGGTTGTTGGTACGACCAACAGTTGCCATCGAACCTGGACCACGATGCGGATAAGAAGCACCATGCGATTTAGGTGAAATGGTGTGATGATAACGTTTAATGGTTCCGGTAAAACCTTTACCTTTTGAGGTGCCAACCACATCCACAACATCACCTGTCTTGAATTGGGTAACATCTAAAACGTCGCCAACTTTTAAATTGGCCACATCCGAAATGAGTAACTCTCCGAGTTGCGCTTTCGGCGTAACATTAGCCTTCTTATAAACTCCTAATGCTGGTTTATTTAAACGTTTTTCTGTTGTATCTAAATAACCAATTTGCACCGATACATAACCATCTTTTTCTTTGGTTTTGATTGCGGTAATAGTGTTGGGTAAAACTTCAATAACGGTCACTGGATAGGTTTTGCCATCTTCAGCAAACACTTGCGTCATGCCCATTTTTCTTCCGATTAATGATTTCATGTTGGCCTCCTATCTTAAAGCTTGATGTCGATGTCAACACCATTGGGTAAATCCAATTGACGTAACGTATCGACCGTTGCTTTATTGTGATTAGTAATATCAATCAAACGCTTATGCGTCCGAATTTCAAATTGTTCACGAGCATCCTTATATTTGTGAACCGCTCGTAAAACGGTGTAAACTTCTTTTTCCGTCGGTAACGGGATTGGACCAACCACCGTTGCTCCAGTTTTGCGAACTGCTGCCACTAACTTTTGTACACTAAGATCTAAAATCTTGTGTTCATAAGCGTTGAGCCGAACGCGAATCTTCTTTGACTTAGCCATGAATTCTTTCCTCCTTTTGATGAATCTTCACAGTGTATTTCTTAAGCTCCATACGAATTCCCTGACACCCATTCATGACAACGCCTGTGGGTGTGTCAGCAACCTCGCACTTCAACGCCAAGACACGAAAATGATTTTACGCTTGGTTATCGAATATGTCAACACTTTTGAAGGATTCTTTTATTTAGATAATTAGCATGGCATCGCCAAAACTAAAAAACCGATACTTTTCTTGGATCGCCTCAGCGTAAATTCGTAATAATTCCTCTCTACCGATCAAAGCAGAAACCATCATCACTAAGGTAGACTTCGGTAAATGAAAATTGGTGATTAAGCCATCAATGGTATGAAACGTATAGCCAGGGGTAATAAAAATATTAGTTTTCGCTTTTTCTGGTTGAAATTTTCCATATTTTTGCCAATTAGCCTCTAATGTGCGTGTGGCGGTGGTGCCAACAGCGATGAGGCGTTGCTGCTTAGTTTTGGCGAAATTTAAGGTTTTAGATGCTTGTTCATTAATTTCATATCTTTCTTCATGCATTACATGGTCTTCAGTGTGATTGACCTTTACGGGTTTAAAAGTGCCTAATCCAATTTGCAGTGTTACATCGACAAAACCAATGCCCTTTTGAATTAGATGTTGAATTAACGCTTCCGTGAAATGAAAACCCGCCGTAGGAGCCGCAGCGGAACCAGGAACCTTTGCATAGACGGTTTGATAGCGATCGGGATCTTGTAATTGTTGTTTGATGTAAGGTGGCAAGGGGACCGATCCTAAATGTGAAAGGACTTCTAAAAAAATCCCTTGATAGTGAAATTGAAAAATTCTTGCCCC
>VHBF01000069.1 GCA_016872075.1 Bacillota bacterium
TAATGAAAACTAAATTATCCTGCCCTTCTAAAGATGGCTATTTCATGCCTGCTGAGTTTTCCACACATGATGGAACTCTGATGCTGATGCCATATCGGGGCGATGTTTGGCGTAATCAAGCAAAAGAAGCCCAAGAGGTTTTTTTCAAAATTGCTAAAGAAATTGCAAAATTTGAACCAGTTTTCATTGGTGTCCACTCTACTATTTGGCCACAATTCGAAAAAACCAAAAGTAAAAACATTACTTTTTTTCAAGTCGATTATGATGATGCTTGGGTGCGAGACACCGGTCCAACTTTCATTAAGAATAATCTCAATGAATTTCGCACCATCGATTGGCAGTTTAACGCTTATGGTGGTAAAGAATTTGGCCTTTACTCACCTTGGCAACTGGATGATGCCTTAGCACAAAAACTTTCAACTCGATATCAGGTGGATTCGTATCGTACCGATGATTTTGTCATGGAGGGCGGGGCTTTTCATGTGGATGGTGAAGGTTTAGTGATGGCAACTGAATACAACCTATTACATAAAGGGCGAAACCCCAAACTTACTAAAAAACAAATTGAGGCTAAACTCTTAGACATGCTAGGCGGTAAAAAGATGATTTGGTTACCCCGAGGCATCTATAATGACGAAACGAAAGAGCACGTTGATAATGTTGCAACCTTTATTGGCCCTGGACATGTGCTTGTCGCAGAAGCCGTTGATCCTCGCGATGCACAACAACCATTGTCTCAGGCTACAGTTTTGGCTTTAAAATCTCAAACGGATACGAATGGAAAGCCTCTTAAGATCACAACAGTGGTGATGCCAAAGGCCATTCATCGCACCTATTTTGAGTCTGCTGGTTTGACGCCGACGCCGACAAGTAAAAATCGACCGATGAATGAACGTTTAGCTGCATCGTATTTAAACCTCTATTTTGTCAATGGTGCCGTCATTGTTCCCAAATTTAATCAAAAGACCGATGATATCGCTCTCCAACAACTAAAGGATGCGCTTCCTGGCCGAAAGATTATCATGCTAGACACCAAAGAAGTTCTTTTAGGTGGCGGTAATATCCATTGTATTACTCAACAAATTCCTAAAGGGGTCTTATAACCATGCGGCAAGTTACCATCAGTGCCATTCAAATGGCAATGACCGATCAGCATCAACACAACCTAGACGTGGCTACTGAGCTCGTCAAACAAGCCGCTAAACGTGGGGCTAACATTATCTTACTCCCTGAACTTTTTATGAGTAAGTATTTTTGCCAAATTGAAAATTATGATCATTTTGCATTAGCAAAGCCTTTTGAGCACAATCCTGATTTAGCTTATTTTCAAAAACTAGCAAAATCCTTCAATGTAGTGCTGCCAATTTCTTATTTTGAAAGAGCCAATCAAGTATTTTTTAATTCGATTGCAATCATTGATGCGGATGGAACTATTTTAGGGCAATATCGCAAAATTCACATTCCAACTGGCGAATCCTATCAAGAAAAATTTTATTTCACACCGGGTGATACTCCATTACAAGTATTCAAGACTAAATTTGCCAAAATTGGCGTTGCGATATGTTGGGATCAATGGTTCCCTGAAGTCGCTAGAATTCTTGCCCTTGAGGGTGCAGAATTACTTTTATACCCGACTGCGATTGGTTCAGAACCAACATTACCCGTTGATTCGCAGCCGCATTGGCAGCACACGATGATGGGCCATGCTGCAGCTAATCTTACCCCATTAGTTGCCGCTAATCGCGTTGGCAAAGAAACCTATGGTCAGCATGAAATGACTTTTTATGGGACAAGCTTTATTGCTAATTATGATGGGAAAATCCTCCAACAAATGGACCGAATAAAAACCGGTGCAATCGACCATACCTTTGATTTAGATGCTATCGATAAAATGCGATATTCTTGGGGGGTGTTTCGTGATCGTCGCCCCACGATGTATCAACGGTTGCTTAAAAAGTAGTTTGGGTAAAATTCACAATCCACCAGCTTAAGGCCTCCACTTTATCTTGGCGGCCTTTTTTAATTCTTTCATCCAATTGATCTAAACTCACTAAAACTTGATGGATGCGCTTTAAGGGAAAACGTTTTTTGGCTTGACTCATTAACCGCACTCTAAACTCATGAACTTTGAGAGCTTGACCTATTTGATAAGTATCATTACCCTGATCCAGTAAATAGGTGACTTTTGCAAATAATTGAAAATGTTTTGCCAGCATACTAATTAAGACTGTGGGTTCAATTTGCAAGACCATCAAATCTTGGTAAATTTTTAAAGCCTGCTTAAGGTTTTCTGCCATCAATTGATTCGTTAATTCAAAAACATTATCTTCTAGATTAGGTTTGACCATCATCGAGATGGTCTTTTCCTCAATGTTTAAGCCATAGACAATTAATTTTTGAATTTCTTGATAAAGTCGGTCAATATCAGGATAAGTAGCTTCGATTAACCTCGATAATGCTTTTGACGAAATCGTTGCCTTATGCCATTTAATCCAATCCTGAGCAAGTTGATAGGCCTGATCTTTACTAGGAACGTCTAGATGCTGCCATTGTTGATGCTTGATGATTAATTTTGGAATGATGAGCCGTTCATCAATTTCACCTTGATACAAAAACACCAAATCGATTTCATGAATTTTTTGTTTAAGCAAGGTTTCTAAAGCTTCTTCATCTTCTTTTTTATAAAGAGATTGACGATGATTTGATTTTCCAAAACAAGGCGCTTGGGAAACGATCGTGACTTTTTTTTCTCCCCATAAACTTGGTTGGAGCACTTCTGGTAGCCATGAGACCATCGGTGTTGACGAACCATCCACTTTTTCAATGATCGTGGATGGCGCTAAAGATTTTAAAAACGCTTCCAATTTTTGATGGATTAATCGAAAGGATGGTGAACTAATCAATAAAATCATATTTATATTTTACACGTTTGATAACGAATTGTCCCTTCAATATCCGTTCTGCGAATATCGATGTTTAACGCCTCAAGACGTGCTAATACTTCTTGATGGGGGTGACCATAACGATTACCTCCCCCAACCGAAATAACAGCCTGCTTTGGTTTGATTTGATTTAAAAATTCCCTTGATGTAGAAGTATTAGATCCATGGTGACCAATTCTTAATATGTTAGCGGTCAAATTAGGGTATTGCGATTGAATCAAGGCTTCAGTTGCATAAGTAGCGTCGCCCATGATTAACCAACGACAATCTTGAAATTGAATACCCATCACTAATGACCGCTCATTATCTTCTTCTAAGAATGGAAGAAAATGCTGATAGTTTTGTACGACATATTCACCTAGGTTTATTTGGTGAAATGGTTTTTGAATTACGTTTTTAACGGGAAAAGAGGCAATCAAGGATGCCATCGCCCCATCATGATCAAAATCAGGGTGTGTAATGACAAGATAATCTAAAACCCGAATACTTAATTTCTTAAAATAAGGAATTAGCACTTCTTTTGCCATATCAAAGTGCCTTACCCCTCCTGTATCAATCAGCATCGATTTTCCTTGAGAATAAATGAAGGTTGCATCTCCTTGACCGACATTCATAAAACTAACCTCGGATAAAAAAACTGTTTTTAAACCGCTAATCTGAAAAAGGATGATCATCATGAATATAAGCATTACATTCGGTTGATAAGCGGATAATTTTAACCAAGATAATATTGAAATCAAA
>VHBF01000070.1 GCA_016872075.1 Bacillota bacterium
ATACTGTCTCAATTTTCTTTCTTTCATTTCTTGGTTATAAAAAGAGGCATAATCCTGTTTTGAGCCGAGTTGAATTGCGTAATGATTTGGCATTGTCGTTTGAATGATAGCTTCGCCTGGTTGGGAACCTCTGCCGGTTCGACCCACAACTTGGGCAATGAGCTGAAAGGTCCTTTCCGTCGCACGATAATGAGGAACATGTAAGCCTAAATCTGCGAGCATCACCCCAACCAAAGTAACGTTGGGAAAATCATGACCTTTTGCAACCATCTGAGTTCCAACTAAAATATCTATCTGCTTTTCTTGAAATTTTTTGAGAATCTGAGTTGGATTTGAGCGAACGCTGGCCATGTCAGTATCAAGTCTAGCGATGATCGCTTCTGGGTATAAACGTTGCAGGGAACTGACGACTTTTTCCGTGCCGAAACCTTCTTTCATCAATTGCTGCCCTTGACAGGATGGACATTGATCAGGTAAAGATTCTACATGGTCACAATAGTGACATTTTAAGCTATTGATTTGAGTGTGATACGCTAGTGAAACTTGACAACTCGGGCAAGTAAAGCGAAATTCGCATTTGCGACAGACGATACTTTGTGCAAATCCGCGACGATTGACCAATAAAATCACTTGTTCTTTTTGTTGTAATCGATGTTGAATGCCATCTAATAAACGTTGCGAAAAAATACTATCATAGCCTGAAAGGTTTTGAGTTTGATTCATATCGACAATCGTGGTTTTGGGTAAGGATTGTTCAAAGATTCTTTTAGATAAGCGTAATTGCTGATAAATTCCTTTTTGGGCTCTAGCCCGAGTTTCTAATGAAGGCGTGGCCGAACCCATTACCAATTGGCAATTGTGAAATTGCCTTCTCCAAAGTGCAATTTCACGAGCATGGTAGTAAGGTGAGGTGTCTTGTTTGTAGGTTTCTGAATGTTCTTCATCTAACACAATTAATCCAAGGTTTTTTAAAGGTGCAAAAATTGCCGAGCGTGCGCCAACAACAACGAAAACGTCACCTCTTAAAATTCTTCGATATTCATCGAATTTTTCTGCTGGTGTTAAACCTGAATGTAAAATCGCAACCTTTTCACCAAAGCGTTGATGGTAATAACTCATCATAATCGGGGTTAAGGCAATTTCTGGAACAATCATCAGCACGGTTTTATTTTCTTTAATAACTTGTTCCGATAAAGTTAAGTAAACCTCAGTTTTACCACTTCCAGTGACCCCTTCAAGTAGAAAAATCTTTTGAGAACTGAGGTTAATTTGATTCACCACCTCTTGTTGATCCATAGAGAGGATGGGTTTGGCTTCAACTTTTAGGGGTTTAAAATCAAAGCGACGTTTTTCTACCTTTTCAATTTTGGCAAGACCTTGGTCAAGGAAAAATTGAATGGCCGCTTTGCTTTTAATATCATGGGCTCTTAACTTTTTAAAATCTTTGACTGAAAGCCACCAATTTTTTTGATGGGCATTTAATTTTGCTATCTCAGGTTCATTCGTGAAGATTAACCAGTCCTCATAGGCGACTTTAGGGCTACGTTGACTTTGTTTAGTTGGAAATAATGAAGGTGGTAGCATGGCCTGAAGTAACCCTATTTTTGATGAAAATTGTTGGGCTGCTAATTCATCAACCAACAACAAAAGTTCAGCAGATAGTATGGGCTTTTCATCTAAGATTTCCGTGATATTTAAAATGGGATAGGGACTTGAAGCTTGATAGGAATTGATATCTTCTATGACGTTAATGCCAGTGACATATCCAATTAAAGATTGTTGTCGAAATGGCACCTTAACACGCATCCCTTTCTCAGGGATAAGATTACCTTGATAAGTATAGGTAAAAGGGCGATTAAGTTGTTGTAATTGATGCTCGATAAAGACCTCAAGTAAATAGGTCTTTTTCATTGCATTGATGACATTCTTTCTTTAATAATGTCAATAATTTGTTGACTGGTTTTCTCAACATCGTCATTGACAATTAAGTATTGATAATCATGATGAAGGTTCATTTCTCTTCTAGCCTTTGCAAGACGTTCTTGAATGATTGCTTCTGATTCAGTTTTTCGTTTACGGATTCTTGCTTCTAAAGCCTCAAATGATGGAGGCATCAGAAAAATGGTGACTAAACCAGGTCCTGTTGCTTTTGAGATCACTTGCTTGGCGCCATTGATTTCGATTTCGAGTAGGACGTTTTTGCCTGCTTGCCTTAACTTTTGAATTTCTGCTTTGGGTGTGCCATAACGATTGCCAACAAACTCGGCCCATTCTAAAAATTGATTGTCGTTGATATTCTTTTGGAAGGTTTCCTGACTGACAAAAAAGTAATCTTTGCCATCCTCTTCTCCTGGTCTAATCTTTCTTGTTGTCATTGAGACTGAATAAATCAAATTCAGAGAGGGATCTAGCATAATTCTTTTGCGAATGGTGCCTTTACCCACTCCAGAAGGACCACTTAATATAATTAATAAACCTTGCTTCATAGTTTTAAAAATTATCTTATGAATCTAGCTAAAAGTCAATCAAACCTTCGTGTATGATATACTTTTAAAAATGATAGATAATCGCGTTTTAATGGAAACTATTTGGCAAAAGTTGAACCATCAAATCATTCAACAAGTATTTAAAATCAAACCCTATTTTTGGATCATGGCGATGCGATCCAAAACCGATGGAATATTAATACTAAATTTTCGAAATGAGCAGCCAACTTTTTCTATACAACATAAAATAGATTCGACTTCACTCTCTAGTTTTTTGCATCCAGGTTTAACCGATAAATTAAAAGGTTTTACCATTCAAAACGTCAGGATTGAAAACGATCATGCTGTTGTCTTGGATTTAAAAAATGAAGCACAATATATTTCCCTTAAAATCCAACTTGCTCCTTATGCGCCAAGATTTCAATTAATCCAATCAGTTTCAGTATTATTTGATTCTATTTTAGGGTGGAAACCCATAGACCTGATCAAGTCAAAGCCTTCGATGTTAGTCAGGGATCCCTCTATTAAAATTGAATCCATTATTCGCTATTCATTCTCGCTTACTTATTTGCAAATCATCAAAAAAACGTTAGAAAGAAAAAAGAAAAAACAAGAAGCATTAATGCAAGATCTTAAGCATCATCAACTATTACTTGGATACCAAACCATTGCTGAGGCGATTCAAACACAACCAAATCAACCATGGAAAGACTATGCCAATCCTGATCAACTTCTCCCACCTTATCAACAGTTCAAAACAGATTTTGCGGGTGCAAATGAATTATTTGCAATCTTTAAAAAAGCTAAAAAAGGGATTGCGTTAACCCAAACACAATTAAAGTTGAATCAGACATTAATCCAAGAAATGACGCCATTTACACTGATGGTCCCACCGCTTAATCAGAAGGATCTAGAAATATTAAAGACTTTTCTTGAAAAAGAGCATCTATTGAGTGCAATTGAAGGTAAACCTACTGAAGTTCAGCATTTATCACCGTATTATGTTGACTATAAAGGGATTCGGATTTCTTATGGGAAGAATGCTAAACAAAATAACCATTTAACATTTCATATTGCAAAAAAGAACGAAATCTTTATGCATATTGAAGGTAAACCTGGTAGCCATGTGGTGATTCATCACCACGAATTTGATCACGACCTTTTGATTATCGGTT
>VHBF01000071.1 GCA_016872075.1 Bacillota bacterium
TTGACCCAGGCCAAATCCAATTAAGGCTAAACCAGAATTTCTTAACACGTTTCTGACATCGGCAAAATCTAAATTGATCACGGCCGGCATCAAGATCAAATCGGTGACGGTTTTAACGGAACGAGAAAGCACATCATCGGCAAGTTTAAATGCTTGGCCAATCGGTTGATTTCCAGCGGACATCAATAATTTATCGTTTGAAACAATAATGATGGCATCCACAGCATCTCTTAATTCATTTAAACCTTTGACGGAATTGGCAATTCTTCCCTTGCCTTCAAATGTAAATGGACGGGTCACAATCGCAATCGTTAAGGCTTTAGCCTCGCGAGCGATTCGGGCAATCACCGGTGCCGCACCGGTTCCGGTCCCACCACCCATCCCTGCCGCGATAAAGACCATGTTGGCACCTTTGACAATTTCTGCGATTTCTTCTTTGGATTCTTCTGCTGCTAATTTTCCAACTTCAGGGGAACCACCTGCACCCAAACCATGGGTCGTTTTTTCGCCTAATATTAATCGATTTTTTGCTTGTGACGTTTGCAAAACTTGTTTATCTGTGTTGGCAACAAAAAATTCTACATGATTCATGTTTTCTGAAATCATGCGATTGACAGCGTTGTTTCCAGCACCTCCAACCCCGATGACAATAATCTTTGCTGCGGGTTCGCTACTATCGACTACAAATTTTTCTCTTCCCATGGATTCATCCTCTTTCCTTTTTATTCCTCGTCATAATTGACGAAACGGCGTTTTGCCGATGGCGGTTGCCTTTCGATGCGGGTAAAAATTCTGACATCATCTTCTACTAAGGTATAGCGATAACTAAATCGAAGGCCACCTAATAAAGACAACGTTTGGGTATGTCTAGCGCCAATCGTTCGAATATAAGGTTTTTCAACCCCTTGCCCTTGCCCGAGTGATTTTAATAAAGTGGTAATGCCAGGTAAGGCAGCCCCGCCGCCAACCAAGACAAATTTCATATCCGTTAAATCCATGGTTTCCTTGTCCACGCGATATTCTTGTAAGACAATCATCATTTCTTCGATGAGTTGATCATAAAATTCTTTAATCACCTGATTGAAATTTGATTGACGAATTAAAATTCCATTTTGTTGATAAATAATCCCATCAAAAATTTGTTGGCGCGTTTCATATCCAAATTTTTCTTTTAGCGATCTTGCGTCACTTAAAGCAATCCCAAAGCGATTGGCAATAATTGCAGTCAGTTGTTCTGAACCGGTTTCTAATGTTTCAGACCGTATTAATTTATGTTGTGAGACTAAGTTTAAATTGGTTTGATTGGCCCCATGGTCAATCAAGACATAAGTGGCAACAAAATCTTTATATTGGGTTTCTATGATGTCTGCAATTCCTTGACTATCAAGAATATAACGTTTTACTTTAATACCAACGGCTTCCATGACTTGTAAAATCCCTTGGAAAAAACTAGAGAGAATGTATTGCACATACGCTTGTAGCACAATGTTGGAGGTTTGTTCACCGATCGGTGGATTGATTGAATATTTATCACCATCGATTTGATAACTCATCGGCACAATACATACTTGGGCAACATTGGTACCAACAAATTCTTTTTGAAACATCGAATGTAAGTTATGAATGTCCATCGGATGAATGATGCCATTAGGATCGACTGTATTGGTCCGTTTTTCGCCATGAAAGACTTCTAAATGATTAGGTGGCAAAATCACATGGAGAGATTCACATTTCTTTCCGAGATGAATTTCCATATCGCGAATAAGTTTTTTGATAAATTGCGTTGTTTTATTCGGATCGACGATTTTATCTTGCATTAACACTCGATGATATTCTGTTTGCATCACATGCAAAATAACTGGTCGAGCATTTAACTCATAACCTGCAAGCAACTTAATCGTGCCTGAACCAATTTCTAAAATAAAAACAGGAATATCTAATGCCATAGGTTCCTTTACTGAATAATCGAAAACAACGGTGTCAACAAATAAATACTTAAGATAATCGTGGAAATAAAGAAAACGCTCCATAATAAGCTACGACGATTTTGTAGCATGAGTTTTCTTTGTTGCAGTTCGTTTGTAAAAACCTTTTCTAACGTTTTTGTATTTTGTAAAGAAATGGTATCCATATATTCTCCTTTTATGGGTTATAAACCATCATCAATTTCAACGTCAAATCCTGACCTCCGTAAGTCATCTCGATTGCCGTGGGCGCTTCAGAAGAAACCGCAGAGGATGAATCCGATGCACTAGAAGATAAACTTGAACTTGCGATTGAAGTCGAACTGATAGTCACACTGGATGTCGTACTTGCTTGTGCAAGTGTCAATGGCACCACGACAATAATGGTTGCCACCATTAAAGACATCGAAAAATAACCTAATCGCCTTAAGCGATAATAAGATGCTTTTCGATGTGTTTTATAGAGCTTACTTTTCATCGATTATCCTTTCAATAATTCTGAGGACTGCACTTTCTGAACGATGGTTTTCTTGTATTTCCTTTTGGGTAGGAAGCACTGGATACGGCTTTACTTTTTTAAACGCAATTGCGGCAACAGGTAAGTAACGTTCTGGACCATGTCGTTGACCTTGACTGACGGTTAAGGATTGAAAGTATTGTTTGACAATTCGATCTTCTCCAGAATGGAAACTAATCACCGCGAGTCGACCATTAACAGCCAAGTAGGATGTTGCAGATTCAAGCACTTTTTTTAACACTTCTAATTCTTGATTAACGGCCATTCTCAACGCTTGGAATACTTGTTTTGCGGGATGACCTTTTTTAGCGAGCGCTTTTGCAGGTTTTACCTTTTTGATTAAATTGACTAATTCAAAGGTCGTTTTAAGCGGTTGAGTCGTCCGTTGATTGACAATCGCTTTAGCGATAGGATAGGCGAAGGTTTCATCTGCATATTTTCGAAAATATTGTGTAAGGTTTTTCAAATCAGATGTTGTGAGGATACTAGCCGCTGTTGTCGATTGACGTTGATCCATTCGCATATCAAGTGGACCATCGAATCGATAACTAAAGCCTCTTTCTGGGACATCAAACTGGGGGCTAGAAACTCCTAAATCTAAGAGAATACCATTTACTTTTTCTACACCTAACTGTTTAAGTATCTCGGGAAAATATTGGAAGTTCATATGATACAAACTTGCGAGAGGACGCTGCTTAACCCAAGACTGTAAACTAGCAATCGCGGTAGCATCTTGGTCAAAACCAAGTAAGCGGCCGGTTGTTAGTTTTTCATAAATTTGACTTGCGTGTCCTCCTCTCCCTATCGTTAAATCAAGATAGATTCCATTGGGGCTAATTTGAAGTCCGTTGACCACTTCGGTTAATAAAACTGGTTGATGTTCGCTCATTTTTTACTAAGATTTGCTGCATGTTCTTCAAATTGAGAAGCCGCATCAGATTGGTATTCATCCCACATTGAGGCATTCCATAATTCAATGTGATCGTTCATACCAATAATCTTGACGTTTTTCTCTAATTTAAATTGTTTTAAGGTTTCTTGCGGGAGTTGGATACGACCATGATCGTCGATCGGTAATTCGATGACCGACGCTAAGGCGGTCCGTAAATATTGACGAACGTTGGCTTGATTAAAATCATACGT
>VHBF01000072.1 GCA_016872075.1 Bacillota bacterium
ATAAGGCATTCACTTTAATGACAATCCCATCCGTATCATAGTCTAGCGATGCACGTTTCGATTCAAACGTTTGAATGAACGCCCATACGCGATCAATGCCTTGAACGGTTTTTGTTTCTGGATTAATTTTGAAGCCTAATGTCTTGAGAAAACCTAATGCCTCTTGATGAGACTTAATTCCTAATTCATCGGCATTGACTACATAATATAAAAATGCATCTAATTGGCGATTGGCTGTAATCGTCGAGTCTAATTGTCGTATCGAACCAGCCGCCGCATTTCGCGGATTCGCTAATAACGGTTCACCATTGGCAATGCGTTGGGCGTTAAGAGACTGGAATACTTTTCTTGTCATGTAAACTTCACCACGAACTTCAATGGTGCGTTGATCAGGAATGGTTAAAGGAATCGACTTAATCGTTTTAATATTCGCAGTCACATCTTCACCGATTTCACCATCTCCACGCGTCGCAGCATAGACCATCACACCATTTCGATACTCGATACTAATCGCTAAACCATCGATTTTAAGTTCGCACACATAAGCTATCGGTTGCGGGATTGACAATAAATCTTGAATGCGCTGATCAAACGCTTGCACGTCGGCTTGACTGTACGCATTCGCTAAAGAAAGCATCATCCTTGTATGTTTGATTTTGTTAAAACTCGATTGCACCGCACCGCCAACTCGTTGCGAAGGGGAATACGGTGAAAAATATTGCGGGTTATTTTTTTCCAATACTATCAATTCATTCATCAGTTGATCATAAGTTGCATCATCAACGGTGGATTGATTTAACACATAATACTCATGATTGTATTGATTCAGGAGCGCTCTTAATGTTTCAATGCGTTTGGCAATATCCATAAGATTATTTTACCTTGTTTAATTTTGGATGTTGGGCGATTAGTTTTTTAACTTGATGCGGTTGGTCAAACGTGATTTCAATAATGTCGTTGGAAATAATATTCGTCACGTGACCGTTGCCAAAACTTTCATGGTGGCAAATGTCACCAACTTGCCATTGAATCTCAGTTTTGCCACGATTGGCGGTAGCACTTATATCACTCGATATGGGTCTAACGGTTCCTAATCGACCCGGCGAAATAATAGCAGTAAATGAAGCGGATGGTCCTCCGGTGGGATTTGTAGTTGGTTGATGCGTATGTTTAAAGACTAATCCTGCTTCTTTAAAGAATCGAGATGGAATTAAATTGCCGCCAATGACGAAGGAAAAATCACTAGCACAACTCAAAGATAAGGTTTGTTTCGCTCTTGTAAAGGCCACATAACAAAGTCTTCTTTCTTCTTCTAAACCTAAATAGGCATCATCGTTAAGGGTGCGCATGGATGGAAAAACGCCTTCGTTCATACCGATGACATAGACATGATCAAATTCTAGACCTTTAGCTGTATGCACTGTCATCAATGAAACGAAGTTATCCTCAAGGATTTCATCTTGACTTGACATCAAGGAAATATTTTCTAAATACTGCAAAAAAGTTGCCTCTTGATTCCGTTCCAAATACTCTTCTAAATCATCGAGTAACGTATAAATATTTTCGATGCGTTCTTCTTCATCACTTTCTTGAAGGCTTTTAATATATCCAAGTTCATGAAGATATTGTTCAACTTCCGTTCTAAGATCAATGCCATCGGTCAGCAATCTTACTTTGTATTTTTCAATCGTGGTCATCATCGGTTTCAATTGGGATTTTAATTTAGTAGAAACATCCGCAAACATATCGATGCCTTCAGCAGTCTCATAAAGCGATAAGTTTCTTGAATGAGCGAGATTTTTTAATTGTTGAAACGTGACTTCACCAATCCCCCGACGAGGAACATTGATAATTCTTTCAAAAGAAAGATCATCTTTGGCATTAATCGCAAGTTTAAAGTATGCAATTGCATCCTTGATTTCTTGACGTTGGTAAAAGCGCATCCCCCCAAAAATTCGAAAAGATATTTGTTCTCTTGTTAATG
Organism: Bacillota bacterium; assembly: GCA_016872075.1. Lineage (GTDB taxonomy): Bacteria > Bacillota_I > Bacilli_A > RFN20 > CAG-826 > UBA970. The sequence goes on from VHBF01000072.1 coordinate 1,985, forward strand.
CTTTTTCAAATGGTAGAGTTAAATAATTCGCGCGATAAAGAATGGCAATTTGTCGTGGTTGTTGACCTTGCTGTAGTAATTTTTTGATTGATTGAACGACGGCATAAGCTTCTTCTTCTCGATTAAAATAACGTTGATAGAAGACCTCTTTGCCTTCAAGAATATTGGTAAATAAATCTTTCTTAACTCGATGTTGATTATGATCAATTAATTGATTGGCGACATCGAGTATCGGTTTTGTTGATCGATAATTTTGATTTAAAATAATGGTTTCAATTGGAAAAGATTGGGTTAGATCTAAAATAATTTTAGGATTTGCGCCTCGCCATGAATAAATCGTTTGATCAGGATCTCCAACGACATAAAGATTGGTTTTTGCGTTCATCAATAACCGCAATAAATGATACTGAACATCGTTTGTATCTTGAAATTCATCAACAAGAATATGCTTGTAATATTGTTGCCATTTACTTTTAACATCAGGAAATCGTTCGAGAACTTCAATTGCTTTCATCAATAAATCATCAAAATCTAAATTGGCCATTGCTTTCATTTTAGTCTCATAAATTTCGTAAAAAGATAAACAAAGTTTTTCCGTAGGAAATCGTTCGTATTCAATCCGAATTTGGGATGGCAACAACCCTTGTGATTTTTGTTCGCCGATGTAACGAAGTGCTTGTTTAACGATCTCATCTCTGCGACGAAAGCCTTTTTCTTCGGCAATAGTTTTTACTAATTTTTCTTGGTCATCATCATCGAGAATCGTAAAGGCACTGGGATAACCTAAGTGGTTAATTTCCCGGCGTAAAAATCTTGCTGCAAAACTATGGTAGGTCATGATTTTTAAACGCGAGCCCAAATCAGGAACTAATTGCGCTGTCCTTTGAAGCATCTCTTTGGCAACTTTGTTAGTAAACGTGATGGCGAGGATCTTTTCTGGATAAATATGATGGTCATTTATCAAGTGAGCAATACGAAAAGTCAACACTCTAGTTTTCCCACTTCCAGCACCAGCGATAATTCTGACATAGGGTGAAAGCGTCGTAACGGCAAGCGATTGTTTTTCGTTTAGTTGAGTGGGTAAATTCATCATTTAATTACTGGTTAAATTTTACCAAATTACAATGATGAATACTATGAAAAAAAGGTAAAAAAATCTTTATGATATGAACGACAAAATCTCGTTTTTACCAATATAATTGACCCCATAGGATTCAAATTCAATTCTTAAAGTTGGGGAGGGATAAAATCCCGTCGGTAGTTTCGCTTCCCAGTCAGTAAAATTCTGAAAAGCAATCCGGGTTTCCAGTTGAGGAAGGATCGATTGGGCGTGTGGGCAATTGGGTAAAGCGTATAAAGTAACCATGAAAATTCGTTCGTCTGGTGGTGAAAATGTTAAACTATAATGAGAAGCTAAACCACCCGTGAAACACTCCACCAAGGACCATAAGCACAACCCCATTAATCTTTTTTTTATCATGGTTAATTATGAATAGATTAGAACTAAGCAAACCAAACCAAGTTTTAGCCTGGATTGCACTCATGAGTGGCATCCAAATCATCATATTATCGATTAATATCATTTTACCCGTGGTCGGTTATTGGCTTACTTATGGAT
>VHBF01000073.1 GCA_016872075.1 Bacillota bacterium
ATTCTGAAACCCGAGAAGACAATACCGCAAACCGCAATCAAATGAATTCCGGTTTATGGATTGAATCCATTCGTACGAATAACATCAGTAGCAGTGCCATCAAAGTTGAATCTCTTTATACGATTGCCGATGCCAGTTATCAAACCAATGGTGCTCAAGATTTAGCGAATATTGATTGGACAAAACCTTATTTATTAGAAGCGAATAGTTATTTGCGCAATCGTGTGCAAGTGACAACCAGCGATCTCGATTCATCTACATTCAATACGAATGTTAACATTCTCAATTATGGTTTTGAATTCTCGATTCAAATTGGATTAGAATCCCAAGGTTTTACCGTTCGTTTTGATCCGACTTCCGTTGAAGAAACCAATGGTCAATATCGCTTACTAGGATTACAATTCTTTCCATATTTTGGTTCGGCTCGAGAAGATGTTTATCCTGGGTATATCGTCATTCCAGATGGCGTTGGGGCATTAGTAAGAACCAATCAACGGTTTGATAAAACCTATCAATCTGATTACTATGGATCTGATTTAGGATATTTAAGACAATCCATCGCCGACTTATCATTACCGATTTATGGGATGATTCATCAGGTTGATCGCATTGGGTTTTATCACGAGATTGTTGAAGGAGCAGAACACGCCACTTTATTAGCAAATTTTTGGGGCCGTAATACCAGGTATCACCGCATCACCAATCGTTATAATGTCCGGAGAATCTATCGAAATATTATTAACCGTGCGGGGGATGGTCAAGATGTTTTACCCGATGAGATGATTACCAAACCCTATCAAGGAACCTATCAAATCTTAAAACAAGACCAAGCAAGTTATGTGGGATTGGCCCAAACTTACCAAGCAAACCTTGAGACTCGTGAAGCCATTCGTCGACTTGAACCAACCCGTACACCGCTGCAAGTCGCGATGATTATTCATGAAAAAGAGCCGACTTTCTTTGGCACTTCCAGATTAACGATGACGTCCATGGATCAAGTGCAACGGATTAGAAATGAATTGAAAGCAGATGGAATTGAAGAACAAGTAGTCGTGTTAAAAGGATGGTCAGGGGATGGTTTATCCTATCGCCAACCGTACTATTTTAATTTACCGAATCGTCAAGGTTTAATCGACGTGATTGAAGCGGTGAATGCCGATAATCAATCGTTATATCTTGAGCAAGATTACTTAGTGAGTAGTGAATTATCATCACGGGTTGAATTTAATCGCGATGTCGCAAGAAACTTTTCTAAACTCAAAATGAGTTATCGTCTTAATCGTCTTGATAACCAACCGATTAATCAATACTATCTTTATCCATCCATTGCCGAGCAAAAACTTGAAAACGATCGCCAAGACATCCTTAATTTAGGCGCATCAGGATTTGCTTTTCCCACTTTAGGTAACACCTTATATAGTTACTATGATGATGCACGTTTCGATCGTTCTCAAACCCTGGATACGGTCACGAACATGGCCGCATCCTTATCTGCATCTGCCATGGAACGGCCTTCAGCCTATATGTTTCCTTACCTTGATCATTATCTGAATTTACCCATTACCAATAGTCAACTCGATTTATTTACTGACTTAGTTCCTTTAGTGCCTTATGTGTTAAAAGGGTTTATTCCAACCTTCACTCCTTATTTAAACTTCAATGCCTTAGGTAAAGAAAGGCTGCTACAAATGATTGATTTTGGTGTCAATCCTAGTTACTTATTGACTGACCAACCCAGTAGTGAACTACGTTACACGTATAGTAATAAATATTTCACAACCGCTTATGATGACTTTAAAGAAGACATCCAGGATGTATATGCTTATGTTTCCCAAGCGCTTGATCCCGTTCTCGGCGCCAAGGTAATCAGGCGTATCGTTTTGCAAACGGGGGTCACACAAGTCGACTATGATAATGGCGTAACGCTTTATATCAATTACCGTTCTACACCGGTCACCGTCGAACAAGTGACCATTGCCGGATTAGATTATGAGGTGGTGTTATGAGAACAAAACAACCAACCTTATTAAAGCGTTTATGGATAGGGATACTTCGTATTTTTACGAAACTAAACGAGTTTTACCAACAAAAAATTCAACCTCTATTGGATCGTTTTTTCTATCGCTTAAGCCATAATGTGGTTTATCGTGAAATTGGCAATACGATTAAAATTTTCTCGTTAGTAACAATTAGAATCACCCGAAAAAGAAGACACGCATTTTATGGTTATTTGTTTATTTTGATTTGGCTTATCGGCATTTCAATCTTTACTTTATATCCGTTATTTTATTCTTTTTATTTGAGTTTCCATGAAGCGTATTACAACTTGCAAGAAGGAGTTATCACAACCTTTATTGGTTTCACCAATTATTTAAATATTTTCCGTAGTCAAACCCTTGTGCCAGCGTATTCGAATTATCTAGGTCGAATGGTGGTTGCTGTTCCTATCATTATTGTTTTTTCTATCATCATTGCCGTCCTAGTCAACATGCCGATTAGAACTAAAGGCTTATGGCGAACCGTTTTCTTCTTGCCGGTGATTATTTCCACGGGACCGGTGATTAACGAACTCAATGCTCAAAGTGCCATCACCTTACCGAATTTACAAGCGAGTGGGATTTATAGTTACATCGTAAATAATCTACCCGAATTTCTCGCTGATCCATTAACCACGGTCATTAATTCGATGCTTTTAATTCTTTGGTATGCGGGTATTCCGATCCTCATTTATTTAGCGGGTTTACAAAAAATTGATCCGAGTTTATATGAGGCGGCTAGTATGGATGGGGCTTCGCCTTGGATGCGTTTTTGGAAAATTACCTTACCATCTTTAATGCCGTTTACTGGCATCTCAATTGTGTATGTCGTGGTTTCAATGTCATTATTTGTAGAGCCAGGTGGCATCTTAGATTTAACCAGAACCCACATGTTAGTGGGCGCTCCTGATTCCGCGTTTTGGTTTGGTTACGGTTATGCAGCAGCGATGGCATGGGTTTACTTTTTATGTATGGTGATCTTGATTTTGGTGTTTACCAGTCTGACAAGAGAAAAGCGAGGAAAAGTAAAATGAAACTTTTCCCATTGATCTCCCCTACCCAACAACAAAAGTTGAAAAAAGTTTGGTTAGGAAAAACCTTAACCGATGGTTTGTTATACAAATTTGTCATTTATTTATTGTTGATTAGTTTTAGTTATATTTACCTTTATCCTTTGTTATTTATGGTGATCAATAGTTTAAAATCGGTTGATGATTTGATTAATCCAGGTGTGCAATGGATTCCCACGGTTCTCATGTGGGAAAATTATGAACGTGCATTCCAAGTGTTGAGTTTACCTCAATCATTGATTGACTCCACGGTTTATGTTTTGAAAGTGAGCGTGAGTGCCACGTTATCGAGTGCTTTAATTGGTTATGGTTTTGCCCGCTTTGATTTTCCATTTAAACGTTTATTTTTTGCGATTATGTTGGCGACTTTTATTCTCCCACAACAAGTGACAATGGTGGCAAATATGCTGATCTTTAGA
>VHBF01000074.1 GCA_016872075.1 Bacillota bacterium
GTAATGCCAATAGGCATAAGCCCAAAAGACTTTTTCTCCAGCAGCAGAATAAACCGCATTGGTCGCATTAGGATTGTTGTAAACCAAATAAACTGAATCAATGTATCCATCAAAATCCGTGTCATATTCGGTTAAATTACTACCCGAATAAGTCTTGTACCATGCAATCGCCGCATCTAACATCGCCCAAGTTGGATCAAACGCATTTGCATAATCACCTTGATTCGTGGTTAAAGCGGCAAATTGACTCGTTGACCATGACGAATCAAACCAATCGGTGACCACACCGGTGAGGGTTAGATTACCATAGCTTGATGCTTCATAAAATGACTTAACGGATTGCCATGACGTTTCGCTAGCAGTACCAAAAAAAGTTTTGCGAATTTGTTCTTTACGAGTGGCGCAAAGATTGCCACAGCGATAATCAGTAAAGGTAACTGGAATAACCAATAACTTCACATCGCCGGTGGTAGGTAATCCATAATTACCCGAGCTTTCTCGATAACCATCAATCGTTATTGTAGGATTGAGTTGTCTAGCATATCCTGGATCGATGACTTGTGAGGAACTCGATGGGTTGGAGGAATTGGTTAATGAAGTGGTACTCGATTCACCGACAGAAGATTGAGTTTCAGAAGTGGTGGATGTAGAAGTTGTATCGTTGCTGGTTGGATCCTGGATTGAAGAAAAGGGAACACTCGGTAACACAATCTCACATGAAGCGAGAATCAGTGTCATCAATGCTAAGTATGTGGTCTTAAGTGATTTCATATAGCCTACTTTCGTTTTTTACTACATATCATTATGCTAGAAACTCTAATAAAATATAAGTATGAAGTTACTCAAACTCAATAAATTAACAATTTTACTGTTGTTCTTGTTGGTTTTAACCCTGGTTTTAGTGGGAATGAGCACAAATACAGCGCTATCAGAGTGGTGGACGATTCATATTGCAAGAGGGTATCACCTCTTATTCGCATGGATTTTTGCAGCCATTCCTATTTCAATCATTGAAATCATATTTATATTATGGTTCTTTATCTTATCGATGTATTTGATTAGATTGGTGCGTTTTGCAATCCAAAAACATCTCATTCCTGTTCTACAAACATTGCAAAACCTAATGATTTGGTTTTTAATCATGACTAATCTTTATTTAGGAACAGCTGGTTTAGCGTATGCTCGTTTGCCCGTTGCTGTTCCACAATTTAGCGATACGATTCCTTATACCGATTATGAAGCAGTCGTAGAAACTTACCGGGATGAATTTAATGCCTTAAGTGCCGAATTGACCTTTGATGAAGCGGGATCGGTAGTCAATCCTTATTCACTAGACGAGTTGAATACATTAATAAAAGATGCTTTTGATTCTGCCAATCTTGATTCTCAGTATTTTACAAATTACACCACCAAAGTTAAGCCTTTATTAACCTCATTTTTATACCGGGAATTTCATATTACGGGTGTGCACTTTGCCCCCACCACAGAAGCAACAATCAACGATCTTATTCCTGCGGCATTAATGCCGTTCACAATGGCGCATGAACTGGCTCATGCCAAAGGGGTGATGCGTGAAGAAGATGCGAATCTCGTTGCCTTGTATGTCTGTTTATCGAGTCCGAACGCTTATGTTCGCTACTCTGGCTTATTTAATTCGTTTTATGCCTTAATGAATTTATTAAGGTATATTGGTGATCCGAATGCTTATGGGGTGATGTATCAAACCCTATCCCTAAAGATTCGTCGAGACTATCAATATCAAAACGTATTTTGGTCACAATTTAATCTCTTGGATGACATCGCCACCTGGGTCAATGACACTTATTTAAAACTCTTTGGCAACGAAGGGGTCTCGAGTTATGTCGATGTCCCAGATGTAATTACGATTGTAGATGGTGAAAACACTATCGAAGTGATTCGTGAATTTTCCCCTTATCAAAAATTATTTTTATATTTTTATTTTACTTAACGCGTTTCTTCAAACGGATGAGTTGTGTGGTGCCTTGTTTCGACATTTCGTAATAGTTTTTTAGTTCGTTTTGAAAAAAGGAAATGGGTTTTTGTTTAGTCGCACCATAGTTCTTGGGATTAAAGTCTTTCATTTGCACGCGTAAATCGTGCATCACCGAAGCAAAATCCGCAAATTCATCACCATCGGTTAAATCATCGATGATTTTGTCAACGACGGCAATCAAATCATTTAAAATTAATCCCTTTGAGGTTGTGTTTTGATTGGAAGCAATCTTTTCTACCGAAATAAAAGTGTTGCAAGCATCCTTAAAGTTTTCGGAGGCTTTGTTATCACCTGCACCCACCACATAGCGGTTGTGTTTTTGAATGGTTTTGATTAAAGGGGTGAAGTCAGAGTCATTGGTTGCGAGACAAACACAATCAATATAGTCGTGATTCAATAGTTCCATCGCTTCAATTGTCATCCCAATATCCACCGCATTCTTTCCTGAAGAGTACGCAATCTGGGCCCGAGGTTCAATCCCAAACTTAATAAACTTATTCTTGATCGTCGCATCATTAAAGTTTGAATAAAAGGCATATTTCATGATCACATCGCCAATATCATTCAAGGCTTCAAAAAGAATAGGGAAGTATTTTTCTTGATTAAAATTATCGTAATCGATGAGCAAGGCTATTTTTTTTCTTGTTTCCATATCTGTATTGTAGCAAAGGCGACGATGAGACGCTCGTCTTAGTTTGATCCGCCATTGATCATCATTAATTCTTGCAGTTGCCGGTTTTCAAGTATCAGCGAGACGGTTTCTTTAAATTCTTCAAGGGTTAACATCTCTGCATGGGTCATTTTATTTCTTAACTTTGAAATCCTGAAGGCATGTTTAGCGATGGCAATCAGTTTTCCTTTTCCCTGGCCATTTAAGGGAAGGGAGGCAGTTCGTTTATTCCAATACGCTTCAAAGTGAGGGGCAATTGCTAATCCTGATGGATCAACATTTTCAAATTCTTGTTTTAAAAGGTTGGGATTGATATCAAGAATAAAAGGAATAGTTCCAATCGAAAAGTTTGCTGGTTTCAGTTCTTGGTATTGTGGCGGATCTTGTTCAAAATCAACAATGGTGATATATCGATGATGTTTGGAGTTAGGGGGAATCGATCCTTGAGGGGTCACCCCTTCTTTAACTAAGTATTTAATAAAGTCTCGAAAAAACAATTTAGCTTTCACGAACGGCAAAGCAAAAGAAGAGTAATCTTGAATCATGCCACCATCAAGTAAACGCGACATGCGTGCTTTTAAGTAAAAAGCATTTTTTACCATGGTTTTGGTCTTTGAATCAGCTTTCTTCCACAGGTTTAAATCAAACACTTTCTCAATATAACTTTGAATCTTATCTGCATCATAAATGGATTTGGTGTCGTGGAAAAAATCTAAATTATCAAAGTCATAAATGTCCTCTTCTGCTTGATTGATAAACGATTGAATATCAATTTTTAACGGTTGTTTCTTTAAT
>VHBF01000075.1 GCA_016872075.1 Bacillota bacterium
TATCGAAACTTCAGATAACTTCATCGCTAAATCCTTGGTGATGAATTTACCTTCGGTTAAAATCGCAATATCTTGGAGTTGATCTTTTTGAGCATCACCAAATCCTGGAGCCTTGGTGACGACCACATTGAAGGTACCACGTAATTTATTCACAATTAAAGTATTGGTGACTTCATTTTCCACATCATCAGCGATGATGAGTAAGGGTTTACCAGCTTTAACAACTTGTTCGAGGACTGGAAGAATATCTTGAACCGTGGCAACCTTTTGATCGGTGACAAGGACAAGTGGATCTTCTAATTCAACCGTCATCGTTTCGCGGTTGGTGACAAAGTATGGAGATAAATAACCTTTATCGTATTGCAAACCTTCGACCACGGTAAGTTCGGTATCGAAACCTTTGGATTCATCAACGTTAATGACGCCATTTTGAGAAACTTTTTGCATGGCATCCGCAATAATCTTACCAATTTCAGCACTACCTGCCGAAATCGTGGCAACGTTTTCGATATCGGCACGATTCTTTAAGGGGCGTGATTTCTTTAATAAACGATCCGCCACTTCTTTACCAGCTTTATCAATCCCCTGTTTAACAAGAACTGGGTTAGCACCTTTTTCTAAGGCTTTAAAACCTTGATGAATCATCGCTTGCGCTAAGAGCGTAGAAGTGGTGGTGCCATCTCCTGCCATTTCATTCGTGTTGCTTGCGACTTCGTAAACTAATTTGGCGCCCATGTTTTCGAAGGGATCTTTAAGTTCGATTTCTTTAGCAATACTGACCCCATCATCGACGATGGAGGGTGAACCGTAACCCTTGTCTAAAACCACGTTTCTTCCTTTAGGACCTAAAGAAACTTTGACGACATCTGCTAAAGTATCAACACCTTTTAATATTTTGAGTTTAAAATCACGACCAAATAAAATTTGTTTTGCCATAAGGGCCTCCTATTTTACTTTTCTACTTTCGCTAAAATATTTTCAGCTTTGATCACTAAGTAATCTTTGCCTTCTAATTTGACGGTCGTCCCGGAATACGTTTGGTAAACCACTTGGTCACCGACCTTCAGTCCTTCGACTTTAGGGCCGACGGCAAGGACCTTACCAAAAGCAGGTTTGTCCTTTTCATCCGTACTGAGAATAATCCCAGAGGCCGTTTTCTTTTCTTCTTTTTCTAAGGCTAAGACCACGTATAGATCTAATGGTTTTAACATAGCCAATCCTCCTTTAGCACTCTTATACTTTAAGTGCCAAATATAATTTACTTGATTCGTTTAAATGTGTCAAGTTATTCACTAACGAATAAATGACATGTAGTTTATTAATTCGTCTGTAACGGGTTTTTCTAAAATAGCGACTGGACCATGTTCTAGAATTTTTCCTTGATCCATAAAAATCACATAATCTGCAAAATCTTGAACAAAGGTTAAAACATGCGTAACAAAAATAAAGTTTTTGCCGCTACCTCTAAGTTCTTTAACTGCTTGTAAAACTTCAAACGCTAACACTGGGTCTAAACTAGCGGTGGGCTCATCTAAAAAAACTAATTCAGGATCCAATGAAAAGGCTCTCGCAATGGAGGCGCGTTGCGCTTGCCCACCGGAAACATTCTTTGGAAGTTTATACATTTGATCTTGTAACCGCACTCTCGCTAAATAATCTTTGGCAATCTCAACTGCCTTTGCTTTTTGATAACCTCTGGTTTTTTCTAGGATTAAAGAAATATTTCTTTCTAAACTTAAATGTGGAAATAGATTATGATTTTGAAACACAAAACCAATTTGTTTACGATACTGCTCATCTCGAACATTTAAATCATCGATTTGAATGGTTCCTTGACTTGGTTTTTCTAAACCAGAAAGTAATCTTAAAAGGGTTGACTTACCAGAACCTGACGCTCCGATGATGGCAATTGAACGATAACCTTCCAACGTAAATGAAAGGGTTTTTAACACTTCCACATCATATTGGTGACTGACCTGTTGAATATTGATTTTCATGATTGTAATTTCTTCTCAATCCATTTGGTGAGTTGGGATAATGGAATCGTAATCACCAGATATAAGGCCCAAAGTAAGACATAACCTTCGACAAATAAGAAGGTTCTGGATTGGGCAATATTAATCGCATAATAAAGTTCTGCATAGGCAAGCACATACATGAGTGAACTGCCTTTTACAATTAAAGAAAAATTATTCATCAAAGGTGGCATTAACACTTTAATCACTTGCGGAATAATGATGTATTGATACCGTTGCCATCCGGTAAACCCATAAAGATCCATTGCCATATATTGTTCTCTGGGAATGGAAGAAAAAGAAGATTGATAGACATTTTTCATGTATGGGGAAATGTAGAGTATCAATCCTAAAATTCCTAAAAACGGGCGATTAAAATTATCAAAGGCAGGGCCAATCAAGAAGGCCATTAAGACAATCATCACTAACAGTGGCGTGCCATAAATAACTTCCGTAAATACATCCACCAAAGCGCGAAAATAAGCAAATTTAGAAATGGATAATAAGTAAAAGATGAAACCCAAGATTAAACTACCGACTAACGTAATCATTGAAACATAAAGTGAATTTAATAACCCGTTAAAGATTAGACTGCCATAATCTTCAAATAATGGCGCTAAAGTAAAATTAGCGTCACGAGAATAAATCACAAAAAAGATAATCGCTACAAAAGTGCCAATGGCTAATGCGTAATTAAAAAGTTTTTTCATTAACCTTATTCGGCGGTGATATAGAAATCAATACCGTAGCGTTCTAATTGGGCAAGGACCACTGCATCCCAATTTGCTCTTAATTGAGCATAGACACCATCTTCATCATTAAAGGTATCGATGAAAGCATTTGCAGATGCTAAGAGTTCGGTGTTGCCTTTATTCACGGCCATGCCGATTGGCGACGCAATCCAAGGATCCCAAACGATTAATGTGGTTTCACGATTGGCTTTAAATCCATTGACGACTGGTGAAGCTGACATTAATAAGATGTCGGCATCGCCTTGGGCTACTGCTTCAATCGCAGTGGCTAAATCAACATATTCAGTGACAGTTTTACCATAGCCAGTAGGAATGGTTGCCGAGACTTGAGAGGCAATACCTGCAAACCTTGCAGATTCAATTGCTAGTAAATCTTCTGTGGTGGAATCAACGGTTAGGTTTTGTGCAGTGGCAAATTCTTGATTCACTAAGGTGATAATTTTAAAGAAGAAATAAGGGTCGGTGAAATCCACGACTTCAGCGCGGGCAGCTGTAATACTCATACTGGCAATGACAATATCAATTTCGCCAGATTGTAATGCGGGAATCAAACCGCCAAAGTTTGTATTCACAATTTCAGTTGGTCTGCCTAAATATTCACCAAATGCTTTGGCGACATCCACGGAAATACCTTCCGGTTCATTTTCACCCGTGACGGTTTCAAATGGAGGATAACGTAAGTCCATACCAACACGGATTGGATCCGCT
>VHBF01000076.1 GCA_016872075.1 Bacillota bacterium
TCGCCTATAAATATCCGCCTGAATTGGTGGAAACGACATTGGAGAATGTGATTTTTACGGTTGGTAGAACTGGTAAAATCACACCTAACGCAGTATTAAAACCTGTCCGTGTGTCCGGAAGCATGATTGCCAGAGCCACGCTTCATAATGAAGACTTTATGCTACTAAAAAATCTTTATCTTGGAGATCAAGTTCTGATTCGCAAAGCCGGAGAAGTGATACCTGAAGTGGTGCAAGTGGTAAGTCACAAGCGTTTAGCGAATGCTGTCAAAGTGACGATGATTCAAGAATGTCCTGCTTGCCATCAACCCCTCATCAAAATCGAGGCGATGCATTATTGCCAAAATCCTTCCTGCCCTGCTCGTCATGTTGAATCCGTGATTCATTTTGCTTCGAAAGTCGCAATGGATATGAAAGGCTTAGGCGATAAAATTATTCAAGATTTATTTGAATTGGGTTTCATTCAATCCAGTGCTGATTTATATGCATTAAAGGACAAACGCGAAGCGTTACTACAAATCGATGGCTACTCTGATAAATCCGTGGATTTGATTCTTGATGCGATTGAAAAAAGTAAACAACGAAGTTTAGAAAAGTTAATTGTTGGTTTAGGAATAAAAGAAATCGGTGAAAAAACCGCGAAACAATTAGCCAAACGATTTTTAAATTTAGAGGCGCTTTCTCAAGCGACATATCAAGATTTAATGGCCCTTGAAGATACGGGTCCAGTTGTGGCTCAAGCCATCCTAGATTACTTCCAACAACCCATTCATCAAACCTTGATTGATCGTTTAATTGCCTTTGGCGTTAATACACGGTATCTTGGTCCGGTTGCATCTCAAACTAGTTTTTTTTCAGGTAAAACCATTGTAATTACGGGGTCATTTGCTAACTACTCAAGAGAATCGTTAACGGAAATCTTGGAAAATTTAGGAGCAAAAGTCACTGGCACTGTCTCAAAAAATACCCACTTTTTAGTATATGGAACCGATGCTGGCAGTAAACTAGTTAAAGCGCAAACGCTTGGTGTATCTTTAATAGATGAATCCAGTCTATTACGCATGTTGGCATCAGAAAAGGTATAATCATACCGATGAAAAAAATTGATAAAACCTTATTATTGGATGCTAGCACTCGCTTACTTTTCGTGATGACCGATACTCAGTATGAAGTGCTAATCCAAGAATTTGATATCTTATTAAAACAAATGGCTTTAATTGGCAAAATTGAAGGGGTTGATCACGTCGCCCCGATGACCTTTCCTTTGCAAAACATGACGATGCAACTCAGAGAGGATATGCCTAGTCCATCTTTAACCCAAACGCAAGCAACGCAAAATGCAACCTTTGTCAGTGAAGGACAAATTAAGTTACCGAAAGTGGTTGGTTAACATGCATTGGTTAGACCATACGATTTTAGATATCCATCAAGCGCTTGTCAAAAAAACAGTGACGCCTTTGCAATTGGTGGAAGAAGCTTTGCGTCGAGCCAAAGCCGATACGTGGAATACGTTTGAAAAAACAACCGAAGCGCTTGCGATTCAACAGGCAAAAGCTTTATCCACTCCAGAGGTTAACAATCCTTTTTGGGGCATCCCTTTTGTGATCAAAGATAATTTTTCCACTCAAGGTATTGAGACGACCGCCGGCAGCAATATTTTAAATGGGTATATCCCTTTATTTGATGCGACCGTGTATCAAAAACTAATTCAAGCTAAAGCCATCCTCATTGGCAAAACCACGCTCGATGAATTGGCAATGGGTGGCACCGGGATGACGGGGCATAAGGGCTATCAATATAATCCTTTTGATGCAAGCAAGACTCGACAAATAGGAGGCAGTAGTTCCGGATCTGCGGCTGCGGTTAGCAGTGGCATGGTGCCATTTTCTTTAGGGAGTGATACAGGCGACTCTGTACGAAAACCTGCAAGTTATGCTGGTTTAGTCGGATTTAAACCAACATGGGGAAGGATTTCTCGATATGGTTTATTTCCGTTTGCCCCTTCTTTAGACCATGTTGCCTACTTTACACGTTCGGTAGAAGATGCATCAATCCTCACCAATCTTTTAAGTGGCCCGGATACGAATGATGCAACCAGTTCGACGCAACCACTTCCGGTATATCATTTTTCTCAATCCATTCGTGGTAAAAAAATTGCGGTGATCCATGAAGTGATGGATACGATTCAAAATCCAATCATTCTTCAACGCTTTAAACAAACCCTTGAAGCATTAACAAAGGCTGGTGCCCAAGTCGATTATGTTCATTTCCCTTTAGCATTACTTCAAGCCATTTATCCAACGTATATGACACTATCTTGTGCAGAGGCAACAAGTAATAATGCGAATTTAGATGGGCTAAAGTTTGGTCCATGTTACCAAGGTAAAACTTATCAAGACGTGATGATGCAAGCAAGAACGGCAGGATTTTCTGAATTGATTAAACGCCGATTTGTTATTGGTAGTTTTGTCTTAATGAAAGAAAATCAACAAGATTTATTTTTAAGAGCGCAACGGGTTCGGCGGATGATTGTAGAAAATCTTCAAAAAATTTATCAAGCTTACGATGTCATTTATTTACCTGCCGCTCCAACCATTGCCCCAAAATTCACTGATTCAAGTGATCGATTATCTAGCCAATATTTAATTGCTGATTCCCACCTAGCATTAGGTAACTTTGCCGGTTTACCATCCGTGACGATTCCAATTGGCTTTGAACAAAATATGCCCTTTGGCGCCAATATTATGGGTCGCGCCTTTGAAGAAGCAACCACGCTAGAAGTCGCATATGTGCTTGAGCAATTTACTGGCTTAAAAAATCTTTCTATCTTCACGAGGAAACCATTATGAACGTCGAAGCTGTCATTGGCTTAGAAATCCATGTGGAAATGCAAACCAAGTCAAAAATGTTTTCTTCTGCTACTGTCACCTATAAAGCCGATCCAAATACGGCTGTCGTGCCACTTGATTTAGGTCATCCCGGCACCATGCCAGTGGTCAATCGTCAAGCGATTATCAATGCGATTCAAGTTTGTCATGCCTTACATTTACAAATCGATTCTCAACTTTGGTTTGATCGTAAAAACTATTTTTATCCTGATTTGCCAAAAGGTTATCAAATTACCCAAAACGCGAGGCCAATTGGTTCGGAAGGTTGGATTGAAGTCATGGTTGAAAACCAACCATTTAAAATCCGCATTGAACGATTGCATGTTGAAGAAGATACGGCGATGCAACACCACTTTGAGGGTTTTACCTTGGTGGATTACAATCGTGCTGGGATTCCTTTAATGGAAATCGTCACCAAACCCGATATTCGTAATGGCGCTCAAGCGGCAGCGTTTGTTGAAACCATTCGCCAAATCGTTTCGTTTTTAAAAGTGTCCAGTGGCAAAATGGAAGAAGGATCGTTACGCTGCGACGTCAATATTTCCGTTCGTCCCGTTGGCACGGAAACCTTGGGAACCAAAGTTGA
>VHBF01000077.1 GCA_016872075.1 Bacillota bacterium
AAGTTCTTGATTTTAATGCAGCAGCAAGGGCTTCTTCAATCACTTGACGATTGATGCCACGAATCTTGATATCCATTTGTAAAGCAGTAATACCTTTTTTGGTACCCGCAACTTTAAAATCCATATCGCCGAAATGATCTTCTAAGCCTTGAATATCAGTAAGGATCGTATATGGATGCTTACCATCTAATGGGCCAGATGTGATTAATCCCATCGCGATACCTGAAACCATACCCGAGATGGGAACACCAGCAGCCATCAACGCCATCGAAGAGGCACAAATACTTGCTTGAGATGAGGAACCGTTGGATTCTAATACTTCAGAAACAACACGAATCGTATATGGGAATACTTCTTCTGTCGGGATAACATAGCTTAGTGCACGTTCACCGAGGGCGCCATGACCAATTTCTCGTCGACCTGGGCTGCCCATTCTTCCAACTTCCCCAACGGAGAATGGTGGGAAGTTATAATGATGCATAAACCGCTTTTTATCTTCATCCGTTAAGTTATCAATAATTTGCACATCATTTAAAGACGCTAAGGTTACAACAGATAAAACTTGGGTTTGACCACGTGTAAATAAAGCAGATCCATGGACGCGAGGTAATAAATCTACTTGCGTATCAAGGGGACGAATTTCATCAACTTTACGACCATCGGGTCGAATTTTTTCTTCCGTAATTAACCGACGTACTTCTTCAGAAATCATCGTTTCTAAAATCATTTCCACTTCTTTGAGTGCTTTTTCTTGATCTTCTTTATTCGGATATGTCTTCTTTTCAAAGATGGTCTTAACTTCTTCTTTGACTGCATTAATCTTGTCTTCTCGTTCAAGTTTATCTTTCGTTGAGATGGCCTTGACCATTTTTGCTTGTGATAACTTTCTCACTTCTTTATTGATGGTCTCATTAACACGATAAAACTCAAAAGGACGTTTTGCTTTACCAATCGCTTTGATAATTTCTGCTTGGAATCGGCAAAGTTGTTTAATCGCGTCATGACCAAACATTAAAGCTCCAACCATATCCGCTTCAGAAATTTCTTGAGCACCCGCTTCAACCATGTTGATCGCTTCTAGGGTCCCTGCCACTGCAAGATGTAAATCCGATTGATTACGTTGTTCAACCGAGGGATTGATGATAAATTTTCCATTGATTCGACCGACTAAAACTCCTGCAGCAGGACCATCAAATGGGATTTCTGAAACCCCAAGTGCGAGGGCCGAGCCAAACAAGGCTGTCATTTCTGGTGTCGCATCATAGTCCACACTTAACACAGTATTAACGACTTGCACTTCATTTCTAAAACCATCATCGAATAAAGGGCGAATAGGCCGATCAATTAAACGTGCAGTTAAGGTCGCATGTTCGCCTGGTCTGCCTTCACGTCTTAAAAATGATCCGGGTATTTTACCAACGGCATATTGTTTTTCTTCGTACACAACTGTCAACGGAAAAAAGTCTCCGTCCTTTGCTTCATCGCTTGCGACGGCAGTTGCAAGAATTGCGGTTTCTCCCAACCGAACTAAAACTGCGCCATCTGCTTGTTTTGCTAATTCACCGGTTTCAACAAATATTGTCTTACCAAAAAAGTCTAATGAAAATGTCCGCTTGCTCATAGTTGCCTCTTTCCTTTATTTATTTCTAAAAAATTATAGCACAATTAGTCTTGAATTCGTACGATTTCTACTAGAACCTTGACCATGAATTCCGCATCCTCAACGACAAGAAATTCATATTTACCATGATAGTTTTCACCACCCGTTGCTAAATTGGGAGTAGGGACCCCTTTATAGGTTAAATTAGCACCATCCGTGCCACCCCTAATTGGAACGGGTTTCACTTTTTTGCCTAATATTTCATAAGCTTTTAACGCCCGATTTAAACCTTCAGGTTTCTTTTTAATTTCTGGTAACATATTAAGATAGCTTGGTTTAATCTCAACCCGAATCAATGCTTGCTTTAAGATTTGATTCATCTTCTCAGCTAACCTAAGCATAATTGCTTCTTGTTTTCTTAATTCGTTAATGTCATGATGGCGAATAATATAACGAAGCTCAGTCGTTTCAACACTGCCACTCGATTGGGTAAGATGAATGAAGCCTTGGTAACCATCAGTCGTTTCTGGTTTTAAATGGGTTGGTAAACCTAAATGAAATTCAGCAGCAAGGGTTTGAGAATTAATCATTTGCCCTTTAGCAGAACCAGGATGAATAGCCTTCCCTTGAATCGTGACGACGGCACTAGAAGCATTAAAGTTTTCATAATTGATTTCTTCAATCGGACCACCATCTAAGGTATAAGCAAAATCAGCTTTAAATATTTTCGGATCAAAGTGAACCACCCCACGACCAATTTCTTCATCAGAGGTAAAACCAATCTGAATGGGCCCATGAGGAATTTCCGGATGGTTTTTTAAATGTTCGACAAAAGTCATAATGATGGCAATGCCCGCTTTATCATCAGCACCTAGTAGTGTCGTTCCATCTGTTGTGATCAAGGTTTTTCCTTGATGGTTAATCAAGGTTGGAAATACTTTAGGATCAAGAAAAATTTGTTGTGTTTGGTTTAAAATAATTAACTCGCCATTGTAGTTCTTCACAATCTTAGGTTTAACATTCTTACCAGACATTTCCGAGGCAGTATCGACATGGGCCATCAAGCCTATCGCTGGCGATGGTTTTTTGGAATTGGCAGGAACGGTAGCATATAAATTACCGGTTGAATCTAAGTGAATGTTTTTGATGCCGAGCTCGATTAATTCTTGTTTCAGAAGCTTCAGTAAGTCAAATTGTTTTTGCGTCGACGGTACGGAGGTTGAATCCGCATCAGACTGGGTGTCAATTTTGACATATCGAATAAATCTTTCCGTTAAACTCATGCATAATCTCCTTATGAATAAAAAAACCATTCACAAGGAATGGTTTGATATTTTATTTTCTTAATCCAAGCTTTTCAATGACCACGAGGTAACTGTCTCGATTAGAGCGTTCTAAGAATTTTAATAACCGACTGCGACGACCTACAAGGACAAGTAATCCTCGACGACCGTGGTGGTCATTGGGATGGCCTTTTAAGTGTTCGGTTAATTCTTTAATTTGTTCTGATAAAATTGCGATTTGAACTTCTGATGATCCAGTATCCGAAGCGGTTTTTCCATAGGCTTTCGTTAGATTGGCTATTTGTTCTTTTGTTAAACTCATGATGTTTCCTCCTGTTTCATGATCGGCCTTATCAGCGAACACCTGGTGGAAACGCCGGTGAACATCGATTAAGGTCTACACGTATTATAGGTGTTAAGAATAAAAATGCAACTAAAAATCTTGGGGTAAGGTGGTTTGTAATTGTAACGCCGTGGCTTTATCTTGATCCATTTGCCGAATCAGTGCCTCTTTGGATGGGAACTTTTGTTCAGGCCTTAAATAATAAAGAAACGCGACTTCTACATGTTTTT
>VHBF01000078.1 GCA_016872075.1 Bacillota bacterium
CAAAATATCATCCTTTATTTTGATTTGATGGCGTCTTATCCAGTCAATCGTTTGGCATTCACTAATTATTTTTACCCTGAATTTTCCTCCTCTGGATTAGAAAACCGGGGCATCCAATCTTGCACCATCTTGGCAGGCAACGACCCTAAGCTAATGCATGCGATTGCCCAAATCACCTTACCTAAAGTTGATCCAACCAATCCAGTGATATTTAATTTTGATCTCCCTAAAGCGCAATCATATCGTTATTTTCAAATGGTAATTCCAAATCATCAAGACGGTTATTATGGTGGTGTTGGTGGTCAAGAAGGTTTGTTTGGTTTAAACCACGTACGTTTTTATGTTGGTGATGATTATTTAAGGTTTGTAAAAGCCGAGGCATCCAGTGAATTGTTTAAAGCAAGCAAGCAAGCGCATTATTGGTTGCAAGATGGTGTGATGATTCGCGATCGTATTTATTTCTTCCCGCTTGTGGTTGCAGGTGATCCCACTGGTCCAGAAGGATTCCAGTTCAAAATCGAAGGCATTGCGATGCTAGAGGTTCCATTGGAAAATGAGCATCCACAATTTCAAAAAATTCAACAACATGATACGAATCTCTATGTTAAAGATGAGGAAGGTAGAGAATGGTATTGGGGGGCTGGTATTCTCAGCAATACCCAAGAAGCAAAAGCGATACACCCTGATGGTTATCTTTACATTTATGGATATACTTTCTTGTTTGCCGAAATTGATGCGGGCAGAAAACTTAGGATTGCTCGAGTGAAACCAGAACACTTCTCTAACTTAAATGAATGGCGATTTTATGATGGTAAGCAATGGCAAACGAACCCGCAAAAAGCTGCTCCAATTTTGGACCATGTCTCGTGTGAAATGTCAGTGCACTTCCAAGATGGTCATTATGTCGCCGTCTTTACCTATGATGTCCAATCACCTTATCTAGCGTATGCCACTGCGCCAACGCCTTGGGGTCCATTTACAGAGCCTCGCATCATATATGTTGCTCCAGATCGTGGAAAACGAATTTACCAATATAATACCAAAGCGCACCCACATTTATCTTCCTCAAAAGATGGCATGTTGGTTTCTTATAATCAAAACACTGCGAGCATGGATGAAAATATGAGTGACGGCCGCATTTATGGCCCTCGATTCTTAAGACTTACGTGGCAAAAAGGAGGAACCAAACAATGACGATGACACAACGACTCAACCGACAAAAATTGGTGAGTTATACGTTGTTAATCTTAATTTCATTGTTTTTTATCATTCCTTTAATATGGATGGTTTTAACTGCGTTAAAATCACCCGAAGAACTCGTTCAAGGCGTTTTAATTCCAACACAATTAAGGTTTGATAATTTTATTAAAGCGATTCAAACCATTCCGTTTTTCCAATATACCATCAACTCTTTCTATTATGCTTTTTTTGCAGCAATTGGGGTTGTAATGTCGTCGACCGTTGTTGCTTACGCTTTTGCAAAATTACAGTGGCCTGGTCGAGATAAATGGTTTTTGGTGATGATTGCAACCATCGTCATCCCAGCACAAGTAATTCAAATTCCATTATTCATTCTTTATAACAATTTGGGGTGGCTTGATACATACAACCCCCTCATCATTCCAGCTTATTTTGCTGTTGGTGCTGCCGCCAACATTTTTTTACTCAGACAAGTGTATCTCAGTATCCCTCAATCTTTACTTGAATCCGCTCGTATGGATGGTGCCGGAGATTTTCATATTTTTAGAACCATCATGTTGCCTCTAGCCCGGTCGATGATTGTGGTCATCGGTATTATTTCATTTATGAATTTTTGGAATGATTTTTACAATCCTTTGCTTTACATAACCACCACAGATTATTTTCCCCTTGCTTATGGAATTAGGGCGTTTGCCACTCAATATTCTAATCAATATAACTTAATGATGGCTGCAGCATTGGTCATTACCATACCATCGCTTATTTTATTTTTTATTGCCCAACGACAAATCGTTGACAGTGTGGCACAATCGGGGATCAAAGGATGAAAAAACCATCACAAATTCTTGCCTTAAGTTTGCTATCTACCGTCCTTGCAGGTTGCAGTTGGATTCGATTGGTGCCGCCACAAGTAGATTGGGATAATCAATGGGGTAGCGAAGTCCCTGCAATCATTCCTTGTGATGACAGACAAGAGTTAAATTTCTATCATTTATTTCCTCGTGGTGATGCTGGATTTGCAACGATTGCAAGAATCATTAATGCTTTTAATAGTTCTGATGAAGCCTCAGATGCAGGCGTTTGTATTAAAGGCAATGGTGTGAATTTTTGGGACTATTGGTCAAGGGTTGACAATGCCCTTTCCACAAATACCGCCCCAGACATATTCCTGCATCAATTAGACGAATCTTCTTTTCGCGCAAAAAACAATCAATTGCTTAACTTAAGTGCCATGCTTGAACAAGATCTTGTTGAAGCAATCCCTACTTTTGACTTTGCAGAGGATTTTTATCCAAGTCAATTACAAACGGCAACTTTTGAGGATGATATTTATGCTTTACCTTGGTCTACTACCGTAAGAGTTGTTTATTACAATAAGAATTTATGGAACGCAGCTGGCCTTACGGAGGAGGACATACCAACCACTTGGGATGAACTCAAAAACATTTCCGGGCTTCTCACCACGTTCAACCAAGATGGGGCAATGGTTCACCTCGGGATGGACCCATACTCTGGTGAAGGTCAGCACATTCAACAATGGATTTGGTCCGGGGGTTATAATCCTTGGATTAGTCAAGGAGATGGAAAGTTTACTCCTAACTTTAATCGGCCTGAAATCGCTGAATTAATGAATTATATTGATAGTTTTCCTGGACGTGTCGATCGATCAAAATTACAACAATTTTTCTCACAATTTCAAGTGACTGGCATGGATCCTTTTGTCTCAGGCAAAGTGGGGATGCAAATCAGTACAGAGGGTTTATATACCACGCTTAGACAAGCGAATGTTGATTTTGATTATGGTGTTTTTACATTACCTAAAGGGCCAAATAATCAAGGTAACCCAGTCAATTGGTCATCGAGTTTTAGTATTGAATTGTTTGACAACACGAATCGCAATAACCTTACACCGCAAGTTGCAAATTTACGCAATCGCGGCAGTTGGTTATTTCTAAAATATTTATTTAGTTTGGAAGTGCAAGCTCAGTTTTATTCCATTGCGCCATTTTTATTAAGTCATCGTGGACATTTAGCAACGCTCATCAACGATGACGAGATTTTGTTGGGTTTATCCGAAAGCATTCAATATTCTCGCGAAAAAGAATACGTTCCTTTCGCTCCCAAATGGCATTCAGACTTTTTTCAAGAAATGGGTGGTTTCTTCATCATTGATCCAAATACAAGAAGACCGGCCACAGAAGTCTTGCTACGGATGCAGAATCTCATGATTCAAAAGAAAACCCAGTA
>VHBF01000079.1 GCA_016872075.1 Bacillota bacterium
TTAAACAATTAGGTTTGAAGTTAGATTTTGTAAAAAGTGCTGTCAATATTGGTTCAGGTAAACACTTTGTTCCAATCACTTCGGATGTGGAACTTGAACCTTACGCACAATTTTTAATTAAACTATTTCCCCAAGAGGAAAAAGCGATTCGTTTGATTTGCAAAGATATCGTTAATATCTCCTTACAAATGCGCGTTCTTTATGGCATTGAGAATCCACTTTTCATTGATGATGCGTACACGAATATGACCTATTTAACCAAAACCCTTTTACCATGGGCGTTAAAGTTTATGGTGACGATGCCAAGAACCCAGCGTTACTTCACCCCCATCAAACAGCACCTACGTAAATTCACTGACAATGTTTCCTTGATTGACTTTATTTCGCAACATTTTTTTGAGGAAACCCCTGCGATTTTTGCGATGTCCTATTTCTCGCTTTATACCGATTATAACTACCCTAAAGGTGGAACCGGTTCGGTTGTCAAAGCGATGGTCAAATACTTTCAAGATCACCAAGGGGAATTAAAATTAAAGTCTGAAGTTACTGCCATCGATATCGATCAACAAACGGTCACGACTAAAACAGGTGAAACCTATTCCTATAAAACGATCGTGTGGGCTGGTAGTCCGCCATTAATGCATCGGGTGGTTAAAACAACTAAACCTAAGCTCATCAAACAACAACAACTTGCGATTGCCAAGACCAAAAAAGGCAAGGGCGCAGACTCGGTGATGACTGTGTTTATGAAAGTGAAAGATCCTCAAAGAAAACTCGCAAAACAAGCGGGTATGCATACGTTCTTTACGCCTTATCTAGATGGATTAACAAACCATTCTATTGAACTCATCAAACAAAAAGATGGTACTTTTGTCGCAAATAAAGAAAAGATTTTTGCTTGGATTCAAGAGTGGTATCGTCGCAACACCTATGAAATCTCGGTTCCCGTTTTAAGGGATTCTACACTTGCCCCAGAAAATGAATCAGGTTTTATCGTCTCCTTACTTTTAGATTATCAATTAACAAAATTCATCGCGGACCAAGGCTGGTATGAAGATCTTAAACAATTCAGTAACCAATACTTTGTCGACATCCTTGATCAAACTTGGATTCCTGGTCTCAAGGCTGGCACGTATGAAGCCATGCATGCTTCACCCTTGACCATGGAGAAATATGCTGCCGTGCATGAAGGGTCTTTGAGTGGTTGGTCATTTGCAAATAAACCCATGCTTTCTGAATTTTTATTTACCCGCGTAGCTAAATCGATCAACACACCTTATCCTCGGGTATTTCAGGCTGGGCAATGGGCATTTGCACCTGCTGGTTTACCAACCTGTGCGTTAACCGGTAAGTTAGCTGCTGATAAAGTGATTAAACTTACTAAGGAGAAATAAGATGAAGTTAACCCTTTCGATTCGTCAGTTTCTTGCAGAATTCTATGGCACCTTTATTTTGGTGTTTGTGGGAACCGGATCGATTGCCTTTGGATTAGGACAAGATTTACTTGGCGTGGCATTTGCCTTCGGTACCGGGGCATTGATTGCGATTTACACCATTGGTCACATTTCTGGCGCACACTTAAATCCTGCTGTGAGTTTGGCCATGGTCCTTGATCGTCGGATGTCTTGGAAACAATTTGGTATTTACCTTCTTGCGCAATTCCTTGGCGCATTGTTTGCCTCATCAACCCTTTTGTTAGGTTCTGAAGCAGAAGCATATACAGGTCTAGGTGCCAGTGGATTTTCAGCACCCACAAGTGCGATTGTCGTCATCATCTTTGAAATGTTCTTAACCTTTATCTTGGTTTACACCGTTCTTGCCGCCTCTCAGCGTAAACCATTACAACCATTGATGGGTTTGATTGTTGCCTTTACACTTATCGGTTTAATTCTTATCGGAGGACCGATTTCAAGCGCTTCCTTGAATCCGATTCGATCATTAGCACCAGCGTTAATTGAAGGTGGAACATCTTTATCTCAAGTATGGGTTTATATGATTGGTCCGATGCTAGGTAGCGTCCTTGCAGTCATCTTTTATCGATTTTTAAAATTTAAAGACTCCGACACGATTTAATGATTCTATTTCATCAAGCAAAAAGAACTGGTGTCCCCCACCCAGTTCTTTTTTCGATAAGGTTCGTAAACGAATTATTTTTTCTTTTTGTCTTTTGCTTCTTCGTTGCCTTTGATATCTAAAAGTTCGTCTGCAAAGTTTTTGTCATCATTTCGATAACGGTATAAAGCTCTTTCTACGACATCATATTGACTACGCATCCCTGCTTTTGAGTATTGGACATTCGCAGTGCGAGATTCTTTAAATCCCATGGTTTGTGCAGTTGCAAAGGCATCAATGTTTGCGCCTAAGAACATGAATTCCCATCCATACTTTTCTTGTTGTTGTTGAACCAAACGTTTTAAGGTGTGGGAATCAAATTCCCTGGAAGCATTTTCTTGACCATCTGTGGTGATCACAAATACAGTTTTTTCAGGAACGTTATCGTCTCCAAGCGCTTGATAAACATTAACGATCTTTCGAATACCTCGACCAATCGCATCGACAAGTGCTGTTGAACCTCTGACAAAATATTCTTTATTACTTAATGCTGGAATCGCCTTGATATCACGACGGTGATACACCACTTCAAATTGATCATCAAATAAAACTAAACTCACAAGGACATCTCCTGGCGACTCTCTTTGTTTTTCAATTAAAGAGTTGAACCCACCAATCGTGTCCGATTCTAAGCCACGCATACTACCACTACGATCGAGAATGAATACAAATTCGACCAATCCTTTTTTCATACTTCTTCCTTCTTTCTACGACTAGTCTACAAGTTGAAATAGCAAAAAATGTCAACGGTTAATTGACATTTTCACATAAGAAAAAAAGACTAATTTACGGAAGAAATATTAGCGTGGTGATGTAAGAATAAATCGATATGTTGGAAATTGGATGCGGATTCAATCGTGAACGTATCAGCCCCATATAAAGCTTGCTTTGCTTCAAACATCGCTTGATAGGACTCCGTGGTGAAAAAATCTCCAGTTAGGGTTTCATTGATGTTGTTTAAGTAGATTTCTTGATAACCTGCAATACGTGGATAGCGGTTAGCCTGACTGACATTGCCATCCAAAATCGTATACCAATAAAGGGGATTGCGAATGGTTTGATCAAAGGAATCTTTGGTGGATAAAGCAGAATGCGTTGCCATCTTCTGTGTAAGATTTTCATCCCAAGTCAAACCCAAACTCCAATCCATATCGTAAGGAATAAAGTAGGCTTGTTTGGTAACACCATGAAAATAAATATAGGTGTTATTGGTTAAATTTCTCATATCATCCGGATTTCCAGATAAAT
>VHBF01000080.1 GCA_016872075.1 Bacillota bacterium
GATCCATTTGTTAAACAATATGAACCACGGCTCGCATTAATTTCTAATCCGAACACCCAATTCTATGAACAGTATTTAAAAGAAGGAAAACGATTACTTGCCCCAAAAGGAATGTTTGCTTTTGAAATCGACCCTTCCTTAGTATCCCCTTTAAAAGCCATGACGAAAACGATGTATCCATCTGCAACGTGGACTTTCTTAAAAGACATCAATGGTAAAACTCGTTTTGCTTTGCTTTATACTTAAAGCAGGAGTTAAATGATGAAATTATTGATTGCAAGTGATCACGCTGGTTTTGCTAATAAAAAAACCCTGATTGAATCTTTAACCAAGTTGGGATTTTCAATCATCGATGGTGGCACCTTTAATGAAGGCAGTTGCCATTATCCAGAATATGCCTTGAGTGCTGCCGAACGTGTTGTTGCCAAAGAAGCAGATTTTGGGGTGCTTATTTGTGGTTCGGGTATTGGCGTGTCCATCGCTGCCAATAAAGTAAAGGGCGCAAGGTGTGCTCTTGGTTATCATGATGAGGCCGTTAAACGTGCAAGGATTGATAATGATGCCAATTTAATTGCCTTTGGTGCTCGGTATATGACGCTTGAAGAAATGCTAAAACGGATTCAAATGTTTATTCACACGCCTTACGAAGGCGGTCGCCACCAAACAAGACTTGATATAATTGCCGATTACGAAAAAAAGCACTTCCGTTAAAAAATAAATCATCCTATTCATGGATGTGAATGCTTTTATCTGCCCACGGTGCACTAATCAAGATCCTAATAAAATTGGATTAAGAAATGGTCTTTTTTATTGTCGAGCGTGCATCCAATTTCAACAAGCACCTTGGCAACCCAAACCGCGACAACCACTTGCAGTGAGCATTCAACTTGGATATGCATTAACACCAGAGCAACAATTAATTTCCAATGCTTTGATTGATTGTTATCGGCAAAGGAAATCGGCGATGGTGGATGCGGTAACTGGCAGTGGAAAAACCGATATCGTTTTTGCCCTTATTCAAATTGCTCTTGCCGAAGGCAAGCGGGTTGGCTTTGTTATTCCAAGAAAAGATGTCGTCAGGGAATTAATCCCTCGCTTTAAGCAGGTGTTTCCAAGCCTAGAAATTGTCGGTGTTTTTGGCGGACATTCCGAAATTCTAGATGGGGATATCATCATCCTAACCACTCATCAAATGTATCGATATGAACAATATTTTGATGTATTAATTTTTGATGAGGTCGATGCGTTTCCTTATGCAGGCAATCCATTGTTAAAGGCGATGGTTAAACGGTCACTCAAGGGGATGATCGTGTATTTGTCTGCAACCTTTACGGAAAGTGACCTGGTTCAATTCCACCAAGAAGGTGGCAACGTGTTTCAGTTATTCAAGCGATTTCATGGGCAACCCATGCCAAACTTACAAGTTAAAATTCATCCTTTTTTTCTGAAATGGTTTACGATTATTGATGAAATTAAAACCATGATGAAGTTTTCTAAACCGATTTTTGTATTTGTACCAACGATTCGTATTGGTAACCTGCTTTATCGATGGCTCTGTATATTTTTTAAACAAGTGCAATTTGCTTATTCCAGCATTGAAGGTCGAGACACGATTGTCGATGATTTTAAGAAAAATGCATATGGGATTTTAGTGACAACATCTATTTTGGAAAGAGGCATCACGATGGTGGGTCTCCAAGTGATTATCTTTATGGCAGATCATTCATTATTTTTAACATCGACAATCATCCAAATGGCAGGCAGAGTGGGGCGAAAAAAAATAGATCCGGGCGGAACCGTCATGCTTTTGGCAAATAAAATGACTGAAGCGATGAAAACCGCAAAAGAAAAAATAAGTTTTGCCAATGCGCATCTGTAAATATTGTTTTCGTGGATTTGAAATTCAACATCTTTGGCATTTGATTCGCCCTCCTTTATTGTGTCGAACTTGTTATGAACAACTAGAATGGCATCACCGTATTGAAAATTGGCACGGCATTAAGACTGAATCGCTTTTAGATTATGGGCCAACTTTTCAAAAAATGATTTATCAACTTAAAGCCAATTTGGATATTGAATTAGCACCGGTTTTTTTGAATCAACATGTGCCTTATTTAAAATTAAAGTATTCACAATTTACCTTGGTGCTCGCACCAACACATGAACACGATATAACCTTAAGAGGCTTTCATCCATTAATTGAAATCTACCAAACCTTAAACCTACCAATGATGACATTGTTTGAAAAAAATCGACCTTATCGTCAAGCTGAAAAACTTGGTTCAGATCGCCAGCAAATTCAAAATGTAATCATCCTCAAAAAAGGGGTTACCATTCCCCAGCAAATTCTGTTAGTTGATGATGTGATGACCACGGGTGAAACCATCAAGGCAATGATCAACTTATTAAAACCTCGACAACCGCAACAATTAAAAATTCTTGTTTTAGCAAGAAAAAAACAAGAAAAAATTGAGATTACAACGGATATTAAAAATGATAAAATAAGAAATTGGAAACAACAAGCATGGCATGGTTAGAAAAAATCTTTAGAATCGAAGAAAGACAGCTTAAAAAACTTGCAAAAGAAGCTGACCAAGTTTTAGCTTTTGCTGATCAGTTTAAATTACTAAGCGATGAATCGTTAAAACAAAAAACCACTTACTTTCGTGACTTATTAAAACAAGGTAAAACCTTGGATGATATTAAATACGAAGCGTTTGCCGTTGCAAGAGAAGCCGCCACACGAACCTTAAAAATGACACCGTTTAAAGTACAAATCATTGGTGCCCTTGTTTTACATGGTGGTAACGTTGCTGAAATGAGAACGGGTGAAGGTAAAACCTTGACTGCAACTATGGCCGTTTACTTGAATGCCCTATCGGGGCAAGGTGTGCATGTCATTACCGTTAACGAATATCTTGCTAAGCGCGACGCTGAATGGATGGGTGTGATTTATCAATTTCTTGGCTTAACCGTTGGTGTCAACTTAAGAGATAAATCCACAGAAGAAAAACAACTTGCATATCAATGCGATATCACTTACTCAACTAACGCTGAATTAGGATTTGATTACCTTCGCGATAATATGACAGGGAATATTAAACAAAGAGTGATACGTGGATTACCATTTGCCATTATTGATGAAGCTGACTCGATTCTGATTGATGAATCTCGCACCCCTTTGATTATTTCTGGTGGCGCGAAAACCTCTCAATCCGAGTTTGTAAAATATGATCGATTTGTAAAATCACTTAAAAAAGAAAAGCATTTCACGATTGATGTAAAAACCAAAACCGCAAGTTTAACCGATTCTGGAGCCAATCTAG
>VHBF01000081.1 GCA_016872075.1 Bacillota bacterium
AGGATTGAATATCCACCATCGGTGGTTGTTTTTTTAACCCTTCAATTTTGGCTTTAAGATCCATGAAGTTACCTTGAGCTAGATCGATGATTGCCTGATAATATAACGCTAATTTTTTTCGTTCAGGATGGATAACATTTTTTAAATGACTTTTAGCTTTAGGGTAATCTTTGAGTAAGGTAAACCAAATGCCTTTCAGTAAATCCAAAAAAGGGTATTGTTGTTTATTGTCAGGGATGTGATGGAGCAGTTCAACAATTTTTGGATGTGTAAGTTGTGCTTCTAAAAAAGCGTTAGGAAAATAAATCTTAAAACGATGAAAATGATATTTTGTCAACGCATCAAAGGGTTTATTACCTAAGGCAAGTAATAATAAAAATAAGATGGAGTCATGATCTTTTTGCCACTGATGAAGGGTATAAAATTTTTTGATTTCTTCGTTAACATAATTTTTTAGTTCAGTGGCATTAACCAGTGGATGTGTGACCAGATGCTGATCGGCTAAAACATAAATCAAATGCATCGCAGTGCGATCGGTACTCTCAATTGGTAAGGTTTTGATGTTGGAATATTGATGTGTTAAAACATCATGGAATAAACTCTGAGTTGAAGCTTTCATATCTCTATCTTATCAAAAGACCAAGGCGTCACTGTACTTATTCTTCTTCATCAACCTTTGTATCTTCAACTTTTAAGGATTCCCCTAAGGTTTCTAAATTCTTAAGTTTGGATTGAATCATTCGAGTCCTTGTGCCGATTAATTTATCAAGTTCAGTGCCGGCAGATTGAATTTTTTCTTGAGCTTTTGCAAGCACATCTGCAAATTTATCGAATTCATTTTTAGCATTGGCAAGCACGTGCCAAACTTCTTGTGATTTCTTTTGAATTGCTAAGGTTTTAAAGCCGATTTGTAATGAATTTAGTAAGGCAGACATGGTCGTTGGACCGGCAAGGACAACACCATATTTCGTTTGTAATCTTTCGATTAATCCACGGCGAATCGCTTCAGCATATAAGCCTTCAATTGGTAAAAAGAGAACGGCAAAATTAGTTGTGTAAGGAACTTCAATATACTTAGAGGCGATATCTGCAGCAAAGCGTTCTATTTTGGTTTCTAACGTCTTAAGGGCTGCCTCAACTTGTTTACTGTCATTGGTGTCATAGGCTGTTAACACCACGTAATAGTCTTCTAGGGGGAACTTTGAATCAATCGGTAAAAAGATGGAACGATTCCCATCACCCGGTAATCGCACCGCATATTCAACTCGATCGGAGGATCCAGGTCTTGTTGGTGTTTCTTTAAGATAGATATCAGGAGAAAGGATTTCTTCGAGAATTCTACCTAACTGAATTTCACCCATAATTCCACGAGTCTTCACGTTACTTAAGGCTCGCTTAAGTTCATCAACACCGGACACCAGTCCATTTCCCCAAAACCTTTTTGGACAGTTTCAAATTGTGAACTAATTAATTGGAACTTTTGTGTCAACCGTTCTTCCAAGGTCTTATTGAGTTTTTCATCAACCGTTTCCCGCATTTTTTCAAGTTTATCCGCATTATCTTTTTGCAACTTTTCCAACATTTGCATGGTGGTTTGGCGAACCAACTCCAATTTCTTTTCATTGGTAGAGGTTAACGTTTCAAGTTGTTTGCTAAGTTCTTGTCTTAAGAGGGTTTGTTGTTGCAAGGCATCGGTTTGGCTTTGTCCAACTTGTCTTTGCATCATCATCAACACATCATTTACAGCTTGATTAGATTGCTTAATGGTTTTATCGAGTTGGTCGGTCGTCACTTGTAGGTCTTGTTTACCAATGTTTACTTTTTGATCTTTAGAGCGAAGTAAAACAATCACGATTAAACCAATCGTTAGGGCGATTAAAACACTGATTAAAATGATGATAACGGTTTCCATAGTCTCCCTGTCTTGCATCTAATTATAGCGTAATTATTTCATCCTTTCTTGCCGACCTTTGCTTTCATCGCATACACTATAGACATGAAACGTACCCAAAAAGATCCAGTTGAAAATTACTTCCATCGCTTTGATTTTCCTGGTGGCATCAAACTTTACGACCTTCAACACCTCGATGGATTAACCCCATTGAGAGTCGTCGGTGGCAAACGCAAGGGCTCGATTCGTTCTGACCATCACGAAAAGATTGAATACGAATCCAAACGAGAAAAAAGAGAGATTTATCGTATTCTCAAGATTCTAGAAGCAAAAACGATTAAAACCCAAGTCGTGGAACTCATCACCCCATCTGGCAAACGCTTTTATCCAGATGTCTTAGCCCAACTCCAAGACGGCACTGTCCTCATGCTAGAAATTAAACATCTCTTAGATTTTTTACATGTAGATGTCATTGAAAAATACCAAACGATGATCGCCTATTGTAAAAAGATGCAATATGGATGCGCGATGTTGGATGGGAATTATCGAGATTTCCGGTATGTTGCAAAGGGCAGCATTCTGCATTTTCCCCAAGTCATTGATTGGTTAGAAGCAAACCTTGAAAAAAAGGGTGAATTTACGATGAAAGACTTACGTTTGAAATTTAAAGATGAAAAATACATACCCACATTGGTCAGTTACGCATTGATGAATGGTTATCGAACGGATGTGACCTTTCGAGACCCAACTTGGGCGATTCGCATTAAACACAAAGCTTCAAACATGCTAAAATAAATTACCCCCCTATGGAGGGTGTTTATGAAAAAAAGAACCACTGAAATCGAAGTAAAACAATTACTTAAAACTGCTGAAGGTCAACTGAAAGCGATTTTAAACATGTACGATGATCACCGTTACTGCGTTGATATCACCAAACAAGTTCTAGCACTACAAGCGTTATTAAAGAAGGCGAATAATCTGATTCTTCGTGACCATATGGATCACTGTGTTAAAGAAGCGATTGAAAACAAATCACCTAAAGATAAACTTAAAGAATTATCCGATTTAATGAATCTAATTCAACAATGAAAAAGTCTCTGCTTTTTTTGCCTGTAGGGGTGATCGTTCTTTTCGCTTGCCAAGGCATGAATCCACCGATTCAAAATGAAGATTTTAATGAATTTTGGGCTTTAGATAGTCGTGTAACGTTTGAGATGACGATGAGTGATGCCACATTGGGTTTTATCCAAACCTATGGTCAAGAAAAAAATGCTCCCTATAATGATTATTATTTTCCAATGTCTCTTCGCCTTACGGTTAATGATGAAACCTATGAGATTGAAGAAGTTGGCATACGTCAGAAAGGAAATATTTTTTCACGAGGTCCTTTCTTAAATGA
>VHBF01000082.1 GCA_016872075.1 Bacillota bacterium
AGGTAATCCAATTCTCCCCAAATGACATCGACATAGAATTGGCGAATTAAATCTAAGACGAGTGGCGAACGCCAAATGATAGGATCATCCGATTGGTCAAGCAGTAATTGAGAAGAAATGAGGCGAATTCCTAACGTAGTCGTCAAGGGCAAAATCAACCCATCTTCGCCTACCATCTTTCCCTTTAAAGCAAAAAGTCGCGACATCGTGGGTCCAATAACATCCGCATCTAAAATGCCAACTTTTTTTCCGATTTTTGTAAGATGGGTAGCTAGCAAAGCGGTGATGGTACTTTTACCAACACCGCCTTTACTAGACATGATAGCGATGGTTTTTTTGATTTTGCTTTGTTGATTTAATACAAATGCTTTCATAGTTTAGGTATTGAAGGCATAGTCAATTTTTTCACCTTCAATTTCAAAAACAAAGTTTAGCTCATAAGGTTCTTGACTTAAGGTAGTTAAAATGCCAGTAGGGTTGGTAAACGGATTGGGGGTGGTAATGGTGATAATCAAAGCTGAAAGTCCATCAAAACCAGTAGTTGTAACAATGCGAGCAGCATAAAATAATTGTCCAACTTTACTCATGAGAGCATTAGACCAGTTTGCATAATTTGTTGCCGTTGGATATGGACCACCCGACACGTTTAAAGACACTCTAGATCCCATTTTTAACAATGCTGCTTTCAGTGAAGTAATATCGGTGGCGTTTGGAGTTCCACTTACACCCTTTAATGCAGCTAAAAATTCTAATGATCCTTCAAGCCCGATTGCTTCAACGGGATTCAATAAATCAAAATCTTGAGTACCGTTTTGGTCTAGATCATAAAAGTTTAAATGTTTCGTAGGATTATTAGCATCACCAAAGAATATTGCATTTGTGTCTTCAACAATTGCATATTCAGTTTTGAAAATATCCGTGAAAAATCCTGCAGATAATTCTGAAACCATAAATGCACGATCGGTGATGGTTTGGCCAGATGCAACATAGGTTAACTCTATCAAAGATCGCATTTCCGAACTATATTGATCTAGATTTGAAGCATTAGATAAACTTGTAAATTCTGAAATAACACCTATAAATTGGTCTAATCTAGTTGCTTCAAATACTTCATCGAAATCCCCACTAAATATTTCTTCAACTCTTATAACTTTTAACTCTTTATCAGTAGATAATGTCGTCAAATAATCAAAATATTTTCCAACACTTGCAGTGTTTAAGAAATTATAAAAAGTTAAAGCTCGAGTTTTAAAGCTGCCTAGGGTGGTGACATTAAATGGCGTCAATCCTGTATTCACTGCATTAGGATTTAAAATTTTTGTTGCATTATTGCCAAATATTCGAGAGTTACTAAGTAAATTAACTAAAGGATAGAGGGACCCACCATCATTTAAAAAATTACTGACATTAAAGCCGCCACTAATTGAAATATAATCCTCAGTTACTTCATCGTAAAAACTATTTAATAAACCATCAATGAGACCTGAAGATATGACAGTTCCAGGAAGCGAGGTGTAACTCATGATGTTAAGATCAGCCTCTAAAAATTGAACTGGGGTCAATTCATACGTTTCGTTATTTTCAGTGTATGTTCCAAATGAAATACTACTGAAGGCATCTTTAACCATTTTTTTAACAGCATCTGCAGTAAGAGATGAGTAATTTAATACCGACATAATTCTTCCTATTGCATCCGGAGATAGAGACCCGGCGTCGATGGATGAGGCACTACCTAAATTAGGTAAAGCAACCTTTAACTCTTTAAAAATTCTAAAGAAAGCATTGATTTCTCCAACGTTGCCATCATCTAACCAGCCATCGGTTAAGTGAGTTATATTGTTATTGGGGAATAGCGTTTCATAATTTAAAACTAACGAATCTGCTTTAAAATCAGCGTTTCCATAAACTGCATCTGCGGGTCGAGTTGCATCATAAGCAAGGGCAGACATACCAGTATCCTTAAACATTTTGGCCATCATTTGTTCAAAGATAGTTAAGTCTTCTGCATCAGCGGTAGCGGGACCCGTTTGATGAAACACTTGAGAGTCATGTAAATCCCTTACTAAATTAGCCATATCATCAATCGCATCGTTTGTAAGATCTTTGATTGAATCATAAGCACGATTACCAACAATTTTGACATCAGAGAAAATCGATAGAATGGATGAAATTTCAATATCATCATATGGTAAATATTGATCACCAATCTGTAGATTATTTGGATTGTTTCGTGTACCGCGATACCGGAAGTTTGCGAGGGTAAAATCAACACCAACGGAGGAAAAATCTCCTCCTTCTAACATATTGGAAAATAAATTAGGAATCGCTGGATAAACAATCGAAGAATCATTCATGCTTAATAATAAATTTTCAATTTTACTTAATCCAGCAGGTGTATCAATTAAATTAGATAAAGTATCAGAGGACCCAGCTCCAGAAAAGCTAGCAAAATCTAAGTCTAAATCTTTAAAGGATTCTAATATTGAAATGATTTTAGAAATTTCCCCCGAAATTCCTATCCATTCGTCAGCATTATTAGCATTTGCAAAATTATTTACAAGCATACTAATGTCCTCTTGCAATAAATTGAGCCGATTTGAGTTAGTTTCACCATCATAAATAAACGCATCAAGGGTTGAAGTGTTTAATATCATTCTCACAGTTTGTTCAAAAATTGTTAAATCATTATTTATATATGAATTGCCTGATTTGAAAGAATTAAACACATATGAACTGTGCATATTCGTTAATAAATCTTCAAACAGATCAGGATTAATGAGTTCAGAGGTAAAAGCAGCACCACCAGTGATACCGATACTATTGATATCCCAGTAAATATCGAGAATTAAACTGATTTCGGTAGCCCGATTTGCTTTTAGGGGTTCCGCATTAAAGTATCCTGTGTTGGCATCTGACATCGTTAATCCGCCAATATTGAAGGCATCGGAATCAAATACATTCCCAAATAAATTTCCGATTGCAGGTGAAATAATCGTGGATTCGTTCATCGATAATAACAGATCTTCTACTTTTCCTAAACCAACTTCGGTATTTAATAAATCACCGATTGCATCGCCACCAAAATTGGCAAAATTAATACCGGTATTGACAAAAGACACCATGATATCGACAAAGCGTTGAATTTCTCCATCCACACCATCCCAGTCATCTGGCGTTTCAGTTCCAAAATTATTATTTAAAGCAACCATATCTTGGTAGAGGGCTGCTTCCCGTTGAGGAGCGGTTAAACCATCATAAATAAAGGTATCAAGGGTCGCCGTCGTCAAT
>VHBF01000083.1 GCA_016872075.1 Bacillota bacterium
AAATAAGATAAGGCGTCCTTTTGAAAGCATGGGTATCGATCGATACCACTTCATTGATCACTTGCATCGTTTCGGTAACGGCAATTTGGTCAATCCATAAAAACGTGGACGCCTCTCGTAAATAAATGTGACGGATAGGAAACGTCGTGACCAAAGGATCATCTTCTCCCATGGAGCCAATTTGAGACATGCCTTCGATTAAATTAATTCTTTTTTCTGAGAGCGCTGGAATCGTTAATCCTGATTCAAAATCATAAAACGTATCATTGACGACAAAACCATAATTATTTAAGTCTAAGGGTTCTAAGGTTGGATTAAAAAGACTGATGAAATGATGGGTATCATTGACCCCAAAGGAACTGATAAATGGTTTTTGACCCACATAAGGATCAATTCGGACCCCTGCATTGGTGTACTGAATCGTAAAGGTATAGGTCACGCCATCTTCTTCAATTTCGAATGAGGTCGTGCCAATGGTGAAAGGATCAATTTGATTGAGTGCGTCATTTAACGCTTCACTTTGAAAAGGAAAATCATAATACGGCATCGCCATCCCTAATGGATAAGTCAAAAGATAATCCGTTTGCAAAGGGGCAGATAATGTCGATAAAACCATGAGAGGTAAACATAATAATTGCATACGTATATTTTAAAACATTTCAAATGGATTTGTTTGCAATCTTTACTTGGGGAAACCGGTTGCCTCCCTTATAATGAATGTATGAAAAAACTTACATATGTCATCTTTGCAACGATCCTTTTGTCCTGCACACCTTCGAATACTGAAAGTCATGATAATAGTCTCATGCCATCCGAAGTCACCTCTGTCATCGGTCTAGAAGATACCACGACCGTGGTAGGTCATTATTTTAATCCATTGAAAGGGATTAAAATTTTAACCGATACTGGCGAAGATTATACGAATCGATTACAAGTTACTGGCTCCGTTGATTTTTCTCAACCAGGAACCTATCCACTCACCTATCGTATTCATCGATTACCTTTACAATTTCAGCATGTTCGGAATGTCACCGTTGCGCCTGGAACTTATGTTGCACCAACCAATCCTAAAACTTATATCACCACTCCCTTTGCCAGTTTAGGTGAAGGATCGTATCGCACCGGCAGTGCGCCTGGTATTTCCCATCCTGTGCAACCAAACTTTATTGAAGCGGACTTATTAGATCGTCCTGTTCCCACCAACCAATGGTGGACCTCCTTAGCCATGTCCAACTATGGCAATAGCAATGGGATTTATAACAATCCTCTTCGCTCTTCTTTTTCTAATGATGGTGTCGAAGTCACCCAATCGGGTGAGGGCTTTACTCAATTTTGGAATCCTGAAGGCAATCAAACCATTGCCCAATTTTCTTTAGCCTTAAAAGACTTCATGATCAAACCAACCAGTTTAAGTGGTAGTTATCAAACAAAGGTCATTGATTATTCGGATAACACGATTAAAGTGGCGATGCGCAATAGCAGTAGTCATTTAGATCATATGGTGGTGACCTATAACCAAGGTTCACCTTATATCTTTGCAGAAATGGGAAACCGTAATCCCATCACCATTACCGCAGGTACGGATGGCGTTTCTAATTACGAATACTTCACTCTTGATGGCAATCTCTTAAATGAACGCACCTACCAAGGTGACGGATTGATCACCAAACCAATCCACCAGCGTCCGTAGGTCAACCAACGTATGCAGATCGATATTTTTTACTGAACCTTCCGCAAAACTCCAATATCACCATTAGTAATACCGGCCACCCTTTTGGCCTTTACCATAAGCTCACAATTTTATTAGGGGGTGGTAATTTAATGTCTTTAGGTTCCATTGAAAATGTTCAAGAGGCATCCTTTTATCATCAGTATGCGTACAACATTCCTTTACGTGGACATGGATTTTATACTGTCAATCGTTTCAATAACTTAGTTGAAAATGAGATCTATGTGCAAACGATGAGAACGCGCTTAGATTTAAATGATGAAGCCTTGCTCGCCTTACTCCCGCATCAACATAAAATAATATTTGGACAAGACTTTATTTCTGAATATTCAACTCGAACAGTTCGAGGTTTATTGAAGATGTTACCCAAACATAGTTTTACCTACTTCTTACCGTTTTATGGGGTTGTTCCAAGTTATACCTTACCCCAAGGTGATGCTTTCTCCGCGGCGACCATGACCAATTATTTAAACAATCTTGATGAACAAACGGATCCATTGAACCCTGATAACTTCTATAATTCACCAACCCCATATTGGAACTCAAAAGCAACATATCCGTTATCCCAAGGTTTATTAATCGCTGAACAATTACAAGATGACTATCTTCAAAGCAAATTTTTAACAAAGCTAAAAGATCATCTCGTAGATTGGTTTACCTTTACCTCTTCGGAAGATGAAAGGTATCTTTATTACAATGACCGATGGGGCACAACTTACTATTCTGATAATGAATTTAACACCGCGAGTGAAATCTCAGACCATAGTTTTACCCATGGGTATTTAATCTTTGCCTCGGCAATCGTGGGAAGAAAAGATCCAGTGTTTTACCAACAATATCGTGAAATAATTCTTTTACTGATGAAAGATTATATGAATCATGATGCGAGTGATGTAAGATTTCCGGTGATGCGAAGTTTAGATCGATACGCCGGTCACTCATGGGCTCATGGTTTTGGTAGTTTTGCCGAAGGTAATAACTTAGAATCCACAGGAGAAGCGATCAATAGTTGGGTTGCGGCCTATCACATTGCCCAACTGGAAAATAATCGCGGCATGATGGATGCTGCCATCTATGGTTACACCCATGAAATGTATGCGGCTCAACAATATTGGTTTGATTATGACCAAGATATTTGGACCCAAAAATATCGCGAATATGCTGGTGTCGCGGGCATGATTTGGGGCGGTAAATATGATTACGCGACTTGGTTTGGTGCCAACCCAACTTTCATCTATGGGATTCAATGGATTCCCACTGGTGAATATTTATCAAGTTATATATTAGGTCAAACCAAGAAAGTAAGATTTACCTCAATCTACAATAAATACTTAAACGCCAAACGCGGTGCAGTTGATCGTTGGTATGGTTATATGTGGCCCGTCCAAGCCTTAGTCAACCCTACAACGGCATTAGGATTATTTGATGCTAATAAAATCCTTAACGATGAATATCCTGCTGAACTCTCGATGGCCTACTATATGATGCAAGCGATGCAATCCTATCAATATAAAGCAGATACCGCCTATATGAGAATTCACGCTA
>VHBF01000084.1 GCA_016872075.1 Bacillota bacterium
ATTACATGGGCATGTTAGGGACAATTATCAACTCGTTAGCCTTACAAAGTGCCTTAGAAAATGAAGGCGTTCAATGCCGTGTTTTATCTTCTATTCATGTTGAACAGGTAGCTGAAAATTATATTCGTCGCCGCGCGATTCGCCATTTAGAAAAAGGGCGAGTGGTCATCTTTGCTGGTGGCACAGGAAGTCCATATTTTTCCACGGATACGACCGCCTCATTACGCGCGATGGAAATTCATGCTGATACCATACTCATGGCCAAAAACGGTGTGGCTGGCGTCTTTAATGCCGATCCCAAAGTCAATGGTAATGCCAAATTAATTAAGCATATAACGTTTGATGAGATGCTGAACAAAAAACTTGCCGTGATGGATTTAACCGCCGTTTCCTTAATCAAGGATTCTGCGATTGTGATCCGCGTCTTTGACATGAAAGATACCCACAATTTAGTGAAAGTTATTTCCGATGACTCGATTGGTACCACGATTAAAAAAGGAGTTTAAGTCAAGATGGAAGCACTTGCAATCGAAGCGAAAGTAGCAATGGATAAAACCCTCGTTGCGCTCCAAGCTCAATTTAATACGTTAAGAACTGGCAGAGCCAATGCTGCATTATTAGATCGCGTCCTGGTTGACTACTATGGT
This sequence comes from Bacillota bacterium, assembly GCA_016872075.1. Classification (GTDB taxonomy): domain Bacteria; phylum Bacillota_I; class Bacilli_A; order RFN20; family CAG-826; genus UBA970. The sequence continues at coordinate 648 of VHBF01000084.1, forward strand.
GAACCAACTCCAATTAATCAAATTGCGAGCATTGCCGTCCCTGAACCAAGACAACTGTTGATCAAACCTTATGATAAAGGTGATTTAAAAGCAATTTTAGAAGGGATTAATAAAGCAGAAATTGGCATCAATCCTGTCGCCGAAGCCGATAGTATTCGCTTAGTGCTACCAGCGTTAACCCAAGACCGCCGTAAAGAACTCGCCAAGCAAGCTAAACGCATGGCCGATGAAGCCAAAGTGGCCATCCGCAATGTCCGTAAAGATTTTTTAGCCTTGGTCACCGATGATGAATATACCGAAGATTTAAAAAAACGCATCGAAGGCGACATGACAAAAGTTCATGATCAAATGATTGCCTCTATTGATGCGGCGTTCCTCGCTAAAGAAAAAGAAATTTTAACGTTGTAGTCTATCTTCATTTCAAGACAACTGGGGGAAGTTGTATAATTTACTTATGGCCAAAATTCAAACTAAAAACCAAGACGCACCTTTAAGACATATTGCCATCATTATGGATGGCAATGGTCGTTGGGCTAAAGCCAAAGGTTGGCCACGCCTTCGCGGTCATCAAGAAGGTGCCAAGCGGGTTATTGAAATTGCCCAAGCTTGTAAAAAATTGAACATACCCTATTTATCTTTGTTTGCTTTTTCCACGGAAAATTGGCAAAGACCTGCAAGTGAAGTCAATGGCTTATTTAAACTCCTCAATGAATTTCTCCAAAAATATCTTAAAACCCTTCATCAAGATCAAGTGCGATTAGTGATTTCTGGGCAAATAGATGCGTTACCCACACTCACTCAAACTTTATTAAAAGATGCGATTAACGCTACTGCATCCTACCAACGATACACGTTAAATATTTGTGTGAATTATGGCGGTCAAGATGAAATCGTTCGCGCGGCGAAAAAAGCGATGCATGCAATTCAAAATGGGTTTATCCAAGAAGCAGATTTAACATCCAAGACCTTTCATCAATTTTTAGATTCGGCGACTTTACCACCGATTGATTGTATGGTCCGAACCTCTGGTGAACAAAGAATATCTAACTTTATGCTTTATCAACTGGCTTATGCTGAATTAATTTTTGTCTCTCAATATTGGCCTGATTTTAAGGAAGAATCACTATTAAAAGTACTTAAGCAATATGCTGAAAGAAAACGAAGGTTTGGTCAAGTATGAATCAAGTTCAACCTGAATTTCAAAAGCGATTCTCTAATCGGGTGATGGTGGCCTTAATCCTGGCTGCGATTGCCATTCCTGCAATTATTGCCGGTGGTTGGTTCATTATTTTATTTGCCTTAATTGGTTTAATCTTTGCCACGCAAGAAATCTTAAATGTAAAACCTGATTCAAAATATCCTTTACCTATTCGCATCTTTGTTTACTTAATGTTGGTGATGATGATTTACTATGTGTTTATTTATAATAATTTTATCGACTTTGGTTTTGATTTTTCGCAATGGTCATTTGCCACTGGTTTAAACACATTAGAATTACCGACCCTCGTGCTCACAATCTTAGCCTTAACGTTGTTTTTCTCTTCGATCACGGATGTGCGATTTAAAGTACCTGATGCGACATATTTAATTACGATGTCGTTAATGTTATCACTGAGTTTTCAATCATTCTTATTTTTGCGGTTTTTTCCTGATTTTATTTTTGGTGATGCTTCGCGAACCATGGTTGAGAATTCTTTACTATTACTTTATGCAGGGGTTGGCACCTTTAGTACGGATATTGGTGCTTATTTAGTTGGAACTTTCTTTGGCAGCCATAAAATGAATGTTCGCGTTTCTAAAAATAAAACGTGGGAAGGTTTTTTTGGCGGCCTCGCCAGTTCCTTTATTGTTTCCTTTGCCTTTGCTTGGATTGCCGATGCCTTCGGTAGTCCTTTACTACCTTTTCTCACCATGGAAGAATGGTATTGGTTGGTGCTATTATCGGTGAGCATGCCTTTGATTGCGACGTTAGGGGACTTTACCTTCTCTTTGATTAAACGAGAATTTGGCATTAAAAATTTCTCGAATATTCTTGGTGAACACGGTGGGATTTTGGATCGTGTTGATTCGTTTTCGATGGTGGTCCTCGTTGTAACGTTGATTATTTCTTTTATTTTTGATTTTGTTTACGCTTTACCGATTTAACTTCACCTTAAGGTGAATTATTTTGATAAAATAAAGTAGAATTTTTGGATCTTGGAGGTCGATTATGCAAGCGATTATTTCCACCTTATTATTTCTGATCTCCTTGGGCGTATTAATTTTAATTCATGAGCTTGGCCATTTTTTAGTGGCGAAAGCCTTTGGGGTTTATGTTAAAGAATTTTCCATCGGTTTTGGACCGGTGCTCCTCTCATGGACCAAGGGCGAAACTAAATATTCATTAAAGGCGTTCCCTTTAGGTGGTTATGTGGCGATGGTGGGAGAAGAAGTTGCCACTGAGGACCTTAAGATTCCATTTACAAGAAGTTTATTAGGCATCTCAAAACCTAAACGTGCATTGGTGATGTCTGCTGGTATCATCTTGAATTTAGGTTTAGCGTTTGTGCTGTTCTTTGCTTCTAATTGGGGATTTACGCAACGCACCTTAACGAATCAAATGGTGATTACCGAAAACTCAGTC
>VHBF01000085.1 GCA_016872075.1 Bacillota bacterium
AAATCGAACCAATTTGTTCAATGACAAGGGCATAACTTTGGCCAAGCGTAAAGGCATCTTTAGTCCGAAAGACATAATTAAATAGGCCCGTGGTTTTATCTTCTTTTAATAAACTTAGCGAGGATAATTCTAGGTGATTTGTGTTTAATTTGATGGATTGGATTTGTCCAGTTGTCAAAGATTGGTTTGTCACTAACAAAACATCAAATTCATTTAATAAACGTGCTTGATTGAAAATCATAAAATTGCCTTTTATATTATAACCATTGCTACGGCATATTCACCATCATGAGAAATGGAAACGTGAAACTGTTGTTGATTAAAGATAATAAAAGGCGCACCATCCGTGTCCGATAGCACCTCAATCGTCGATAAATTAGGAAAATCAGGACCACGATAAGCTTTAATAAATGCTTCTTTTGCTGCAAATCGTCCAGCAAGAAATTGAGCAGGCTGTGGATGGCTGTGATACATGGAGAGTTCCTTTTTAGAAAGAATCTTTCGAGCTAAGGCTGCTTGATTTTCAAAACGAGCTATTTTAGCTAAATCAACACCAATGCCATGAATGCTGGGTTTATTTTTCATCATCATCGTCTCTAAAATTCGGATTCACTAATACTTTGCGACCTCGATTGTTATTAGGATTGTCAAGAGATCCATCGATAATCCCTTCTTGCTGGAGTTGTTTGAATATCTTTAAAGCTCGAGGATAACCGGTACTATAGGTTCGAGAAATCCAAGACATTGAAACATAATTTCTTACACTGGCTGCCGCTTTTATTTCTAAATATAAAGGATCAACTAAACCCTCATTTAACGCCATGGGTAAACCAGAAGCATCGGCAAATTGTGGTTGTTTATCAATTAAATTTAAAAAACGTTCATCATATTGTGGCAAGGCCTGATTGCGAATAAAAGCACAAATACGTTGAATTTCACTATCAGAAATATAAGGTGCTTGCACACGAATTTCACCGTAGCGAGCAAATAAAGGATTGACGAGATACATATCGCCATTTCCTCCTAAAATTTCTGCACCGGCATGACCTAACATGGTGATTGAATCGACTTGTTTACTGACTCTTAATGCCACAATGGTTGCAAGGTTGTTTTTAATACTTCCGGTTAAAATATTGGTGGTTGGACGTTGGGTAGCAATCAATAAATGAATACCCGCAGCCCTGGACTTTTGCGCTAATCGTTGCACGATATCACTTATTTGAGGATTAACATTGATTAAATCATTATATTCATCGATGACAGCAAAAATGAGCGGCAAGGGTGAACGATCGTTGTCTGCAGCAAATTGATTATACGTTTCTAAAGAAATCGTTTCCGTTTCCAAAAACTTTTCATAGCGAGATTCCATTTCATCAATTAATCGCTCTAAAGCTATTTTAGCTTCAATAAAATCAGAAATAATGGGACATAATAAGTGTGGAAGATTCTTATATTTTGATAATTCAAATTTCTTAGGGTCAATTAATAAGATTTTTGCTTCGGATGGTGTTGCACTCATTAAAATTGATGTTAAAAAAGAATGGACAAATACAGTTTTGCCACTGCCACTAGAACCCGCCACCAATAGATGAATAATTTCTTTGGGTGTGAGAGCAATGACTTCTCCTAAAATATTTCTTCCAAACGGTAAAACAAATTTATTTTTGAATAACGGTTGGAGGCGAAGGTCTTCTAATAGCTCCTTATATCCAACCATCGAGATCCGTTCATTGAGTACTTCAAGTTGACTAACTGTTTTTCCCGGTACCAATTCCTTTAAAGACATTGGAAACCCACCTAAAGCTACTGCTAAATCACCTAACACTCTTTTAACTTGGCTAATTTGAGAACCTTCAGCCATTTTCACATCAAAGGCAGTAACGGCAGGACCAATCTGATAATCCACAATCGAAGCTTCGATACCTAAGGCCATGAATTTTTGATTGAGTATATCCACTCGTTTTTTAGTGGTTTGTTCATTAAATTCAATATCACTTAGTGCGGACCGACTATCTAAGATTGAAACCGATGGTAATTGATAGGCCTTTGACGAAGAACCTGAATTAGGTTTAATCGGTGTTGGAATCGTCGGACGTTGTAAGGGAGTCGGTTGTACCGAAGGCATCGCATGCTGAGGTACATCTGGGGCTTCGTACGTACTGGATAAGGACGCAGTTTCAATGTGATCTAATGGTTCTTCTGCGCTAATTGCAGCAGATTCTTTAACAAGAGGTGTTGCATTTTTTTGAAATTGAACCTTGGTTAGGCCTTGAACACTTTGCCCAGGAAACATCGAACGATAGGTCTTGAATCCTTGGCCGGTTTCGGATGGTTCAGCATAAAAAGTTGCCTTTTCTTTTGCCGGTTTGGCTTCTGCAATTTTCTGAAAATAAGCTTTTTCTTTTTGTCTTAGTTCTAATTGTTTTGCCCCAAAGCGAATCAACTGTAACCACATTAATTCTAGACTTAAGGCAATACCAACGATTAATAAGGTTATCCACAAGACAAGTTGAATATTGAATAAGTTTAATGCATGCATCATCGCGACCAAAAAATATCCGATGATACCACCACCAATGGAAAGGGGTAGTTCAACTTGCGGGGTATTCAAGATAGGGAATTGTGATAAAAATAGTTCCAAAAAATTTTGGAGTGAAATTGCTGGAGTTGGTTGCAGATAAGCCAAACCATTAACCGTTGCAATCGCCAATAAACTTAATAAGGAGAGACACACCCCTAACAAGGTTAAAGACCATTTTATTTTTAAAAAAGGTCGATTTAAAAATAAAGCTAAGCCATAACCAATAAAAAATAAATAACCTAAAAAGCGTAATTGACCGATAAGAAAACCAAAACCGATATTGATGATAATCGCGATAATGCCTTGGTTAATTAAGCCAAGTAGAGTCATTAAAATTAAAAAGGACCCCAAACCTAATTTCAAATATTGGTCTTGTAAAGGTGGAAAACGCGACGCATCAAAGGTAGTTTTTAATTTCATCTATCATATTATAACAAGGAAAAATATTTAACCTTATGAATTTGTAGTAGGAATAGATGAAGTTTCAGGTTCATCATAGACGACGATCAAAGGTAAAATTACTGGATTTTTTGCATTGATACGTTTTAAAACCTTACCGACTTTATCAATCAAATTGAGTTTAAAATCTTCAATCGATAAGAAAAATTTATGTTTTAAATAGTCGTCAATTTCATTGGAAAATACTTGGGTTACTTCTTTGATGATATTT
>VHBF01000086.1 GCA_016872075.1 Bacillota bacterium
AAAAGCGAGTTGTGCGGGCATTAGTAATCGTACCAACTAGAGAACTCGCTGTTCAAATTCAAGAAAGTTTGATGCAATTATCACGATTTAGTAATTTAAGAATTGGCATGTTTTTTGGTGGCGTTTCTAAATTTGGACAAATCAATGCCTTACGTCAAGGGGTGGATATTGCAGTCGCGACCCCCGGAAGATTATTGGATTTAATGAGAGATAGAGTGTTTCATCCCACTTACATTAAGATGGTGGTTCTCGATGAAGCAGATCAAATGTTAGATATGGGATTTTTACCCGATGTCAAAACGATTTTAGCTTCGATTCCTAAACCTCGACAATCGGCCTTATTTTCCGCAACCATGCCTGTACAAATCGCCAATTTAGCGGCCTCGTTCTTACAAGACCCTGTCCGGATTGCCATAACCCCTGTCAGTCAACCATTACAAAAAATCAATCATCAAACCATTCGTATTGATAAAAATCAAAAATTATCTTTGTTAATGCATCTATTGAAAAATGAAGCTTTGAAATCGGTATTGATTTTTGTCCGTACGAAGCGCGGTGCAAAACGTACAGCTTTAAATTTGACCCATCAAGGTCATCAAGTGGTTGAACTCCATGGCAATCAGTCTCAAGCCCAACGCCAATTCGCGATGAAAAAATTTAAGGAAAAGCATGTGCGCATCTTAGTTGCCACCGATTTAGCTAGCCGAGGCATCGATATCAATCAACTATCACACGTGATTAACTTTGATATGCCGGAAACAGCGGAAGCTTTTCTCCACCGAACCGGTCGAACTGGTCGAGCAGGATTTTCTGGCGACGTGATTAACTTAGTCTCGCGAGAAGAAAATAGTTTGATCTATATGATTAATCGGCATACTGGTTTAAATTTAAATCCACAGCCATTAAAAGATTTTGTATTTGATCCCAAACTTGTGATTCATGGGGCTGAGGATGCCGGTGATCGCACAGGATATGCCAGACATCGTCGTCCGAGTGGAGGTCAAAGTCATTATCAAGGGTATGCAAACGGACCTCGTCAACCAAGACGCGCCTATGAAAATCGCCATGATCGTGATCGTCAATTCAGTCCAAGAAATGAAAGTAATCGTCCCTCAAATCCTGAAGCCCAAACTACTGAAAATCGCCAAAGTCAATACAAACCATCCTCCGAAAGATCTTATCGTTCAAACTCGTCATGGGGACAACGCCCACAAGGAAGTGGCTCCCGTCCTTCAAGGTTTCCATCAAGAAAAGACGGATTTAAACGTAATCCGTAATTAACGTTTTTGATTTGATTCCGCAACTTGAATGCGATTTAAGGCTCGAGCTAAGGCTGCTTTAGCCCTGGCTTCATCAATTTTTTCGAACTTTTCTTTCAGGCGATCTTCTGCACGTTTCATCGCTTCTTTTGCCCGTGCAAGATCGATTTCATCAGCCCTTTCAATCGCATCAACCAGTAAAATGGTTTGATCTTTTTGGACGGATAAAACCCCACCAGAGACAGCATAAAAAATTGGTTTTTTGTCGACGATGACATGCATTGGCCCGGTTTTAAGAATCGTTAATAGTGGCGTATGTTTCGCTAAAATACCTAATTGACCTGCGGTCGTCATCACGCTTAAAAGTTCAACTTGACCGTCGAAGACTTTACGCTTAGGAGTAATGATTAACACAGGAAAATTCATACTATTTTAAGGTTTCAGCTTTTGCAGTGGCGTCCTCAAAAGTCCCAACATAAAGGAATGCGCCTTCCGGTAAAGCATCCCCTTTTCCATCCAAAATCATTTGCACACTTCGAACCGTGTCTTTGATTTTTACAAATTTACCTGGAATATTATTAAACGGTTCGGCAACGAATAAGGGTTGCGATAAATAATTACGAATCCGGCGAGCACGACCGACGATAAGTTTATCTTCCTCAGACAATTCATCCACACCTAAAATCGCAATAATATCTTGCAAATCTTTATAACGTTGTAAGACTTTTTGCGCACCAACTGCAGCTTGATAATGTTCTTTACCAACAATATTTGGATCGAGCGCCAGTGAAGTTGATCCTAAAGGATCAATGGCAGGATAAATACCTAATGCTGCCGTTTGGGTATCCAGAACCGTCTTTGCATCTAAGTGGGCAAAGGTTGCCGCAGGGGCAGGATCCGTTAAGTCATTAGCAGGAACATAAACCGCTTGAACAGAGGTGATTGATCCATCTTTGGTTGAAGTAATGCGTTCTTGCAATTGACCCATTTCTGTCGTCAAGGTGGGTTGATATCCAACCGCAGAAGGCATCCGACCTAATAGAGCAGACACTTCACTTCCAGCTTGCGAGAACCGGAAGATATTATCGACAAATAACAAGACATCTTGTTTTTTCACATCGCGGAAATATTCGGCTAAGGTTAAACCGGTTAAACCGACGCGCATTCTCGCACCAGGTGGTTCATTCATTTGCCCAAACACGAGGGCAGTTTGAGGTAAAACATTTGACTCTTTCATTTCCCGATAAAGATCATTGCCTTCACGCGAACGTTCACCGACTCCCGCAAAGACCGATAAGCCTTTTTGTTCAAAGGCAATATTATGAATTAATTCTTGAATTAAAACGGTTTTGCCAACACCAGCAGAACCAAATAATCCAATTTTGCCACCTTTAAGATAAGGGCAAATTAAATCGATTACTTTAATCCCAGTTTCTAAAATATCACGACTTGTTTTTTGGTCTGCAAACGCTGGTGGTTGACGATGTATAGGCATCTTTGGACTGGAAGAAAAATCTTCCCCAAGCCCATCAATAGGCCGACCGAGGACATCAAACATTCTACCTAAAGTTTTTTCACCGACTGGAATCGTAATTGGAGCACCGGTATTGAGGACCTTCATGCCGCGAACTAAACCTTCTGTTGGTCCCATCGCAACCGCTCTCACCATATCGTCACCAATATGTTGTGCCACCTCAACTACAAGCGAAGGTTTACCTTCAAGAGGAATTTCTAATGCTGTTAACAGCACTGGTAAGGTTTGATTGGGAAAACGAATATCGACAATCGGGCCAATTACTTGCACGATTGCACCATTAGGTAGACTCACTTTCTTTTCTTGATTGTTTGTTTTAGCCATGCGTTTTTCCTCCTTAGGATGAAGCGCCACCGATAATTTCGGCGATTTCTTGGGTGATATTGGCTTGACGTTGTTTATTAAAGGCTAGTTGTAACTGTTCAACGAGTTCATC
>VHBF01000087.1 GCA_016872075.1 Bacillota bacterium
TAACCAGGCTCCGGATGTTGCAATTGCGGAAGTTGCTATTAACGCTGCCATTATTCCGTTAATTTACGTGATTGCGATTTCACGGCAGCGAGAGCTCATCGTCTATGATAAATTACATCATCAGCAAACCAAACCGAACCAAAAGCTAGAGGGTGATGTTTATCTTTATCTCCAAAGATTTTCACAAAAACACAAATTAAAATTAAACTTTTGCCATGATTTAAAAGTATCTGACAAAGTAATCTTTCAAGATTTGAATGTCGATGTTTTGATTGATCGCGATAAACGGACTGATCAATTTGTTTTAAAAGGTAAGTCGAGTAATGTCCTCATGAAGAAGATGATGAAAGATCTCAAGGCCAATGAAAGCGTCCGTTTTGAAATGGTTGAGGAGGGTGAAAATCTTGATTAGAAAATGGATGTCATTACCTTTACTACTCATTGTCTTTTTTGCCTTTGCAGTCGCCTTATCCGATTACGAAAATCTTTATGTTGATACCGCAAGAATCTTTTATCAGACCTATGGATACCTTTACACAGGATCGCTGAACTTAGTCACGGCTATTTATTTAGATTTTCGCTTATTAGATACCTTATTTGAGGCAGGCATCCTTTTGGTTGCGGTCACCGGTGTCAGTTATATTGCCCAACATGACCACGTTGAACACAATCCATTATTTATGCTTGATAAATTTAAAATTCCTGAGTTGTTTGTTTCATTAGCCCGCATCATTTATCCGATTGTTTTGTTGTTTGGAATTTACGTTGTCTTTAATGGACACCTTGCACCTGGTGGTGGATTCCAAGGTGGATCCATTTTAGCAACGGCATTATTAATTCTTTATTATATTGATTTGAAAAAGAAGACCAACTTACAACTCATTTTTACGATAGAAAAAGTATTATATCTCTTATTAATTAGCATCAGTATGATCAGTTTCTTGACCCGGGGAGAATGGTTCACCAATTTTATTCCCTTGGATAGTAATCTTCTCTTGAAGAGTGTATTTTTGATTGCACTTAATCTAATTATCGGTGCAAAAGTGGCGCTAGGATTAACCGCTATTTTTATTTCTTTTTTAAAGGAGGGTCGTTAATGGAACCTCTATTAAGTATCGCAGTCATCTTAATTGGTGTGTATGGTTTAATCGCTAACGAAACCATCATTAAATCTGTCTTCTCTGCGACGATGATTGAATCAGGTGTGATTTTATTATTTTTGAATTTAGGTGCCCTCAATGGTGGCGTCATTCCGATATCCGATGGGGTCAATCTCGTCATTGTTGATCCTATCCCACAAGCGTTGATGATTACCACGATTGTCATCGGTTCAACGGTCACCTCCTTAGCGTTGATTCTCTCGATCAAAGTCTTTCATAACAATGGTTCAATTCACTGGAAGGATATGACCAAATGATCCACCTTCCCGTTTTGTTTTTATTTCTTCCAATCGTGATTGCTCTGATCATCTATTTGATTCAATCTAGCCATATTCATTGGTTAGTATTTCCAATGCAATTGATATTAATCGTCAGTTTTATTTTTTATGTCATCGCTTGGAAAAATGACCCATCGATTGGTGTATTGGTATTTGGTGGTTGGGATGAAACCATCGCGATTACTTTTCTGCTTGATGCGTTAAACCTTACTTTTGTTGGTTTAACGATTTTCTTTTTCAGTATCATCTATTTCTATGCCTTTAAATCCAATTACCACGAAAAGAAATTTTTCTTTTTCTTAGCATTTTTAGAATCGGTTTTTTTAGGGTTATTAATGACCAATGATTTATTTAATTTATTTGTTTTTTTAGAAGTGATTGCGCTTCTGGTCACTTTATTAATTACCTATCGGAAGGGTGAAAATGCTTTAAAAGCTGGATTACAATACTTACTATTGGCTTCCATGGCATCGATTTTATATTTAATTGGGGTTTTACTACTTTATTACGTCTTTGGGCATTTGAATATTACCTTGATGAAAGCAACGATGCCATCCGTATTAAATACAAACTTGGTTAAACTTGCCTATGGTTTGATCATCACTGGCATTAGTTTAAAAGCAGCCGTTTTTCCATTATATGCTTGGTTGCCGAAAGCTCATGGTGTCGCCCCATCTTCGGTATCGGCATTATTATCTGGTTTGGTGGTGAAGGCAGCCCTTTATTTGTTGATGAGACTTCATGGAGAATTGTTCCACGCTCCTTACGAATTCTCGACCGTCATATTTTGGTTAGGCATGATATCGGCATTAGCTGGGGTTATCTTTGCGATGGTTCAAAAAGATTTAAAGCAAATTCTTGCTTACCATACTGTTTCTCAAGTGGGTTTAATGTTGATTGGGTTATCTTTTAATCAAGGTAATTCTTTCCTTGGCGGCTGGTTACATATTTTGAATCACGCTGTTTTTAAAGGATTGTTATTCTTGGCCGCAGGGGTGATTATCAAAGCCTATCAAACCAAAAAAGTTTATGACATTCAAGGCGTGTTTAAAACTTTACCTTGGACCGCAAGTTTAATGTTAATTGGCATTCTATCGATCACAGGCGCACCTTTATTCAATGGTTATGTGAGTAAATCGATGCTTAAATATGCCTTTAAGGATGAAATGTTCATCATGTTCCTATTTAACTTAATTAATTTAGGAACTATCATTTCGTTTAGTAAAGTGGCGATGATGCTTTTTGGTAAGCCCCACTCTAAAGTGCTGATCAAGCGAGCAAGTATTAGCCAACATTTACCGATGACCATTCTTGCAATCATTTCTTTAGTGATTGGTTTGTTTTATCAACCGCTGATTACTTGGATTTATGACATCGTACCTTATGCGATTCATTTAGAGGATACAAGAATTTATCTAGAGTATATCTTTTGGGTTTCATTAGGATTTAATCTTTATTATTTTATTATCAAGCGCGATTATCGCCCATTGGCAAAAATCCGTGAATTGACGATGACATTTCCTACTGCCAATTTCTTATTATTGGTGTTCTTGGTTTCCATGGTTGCTTTTCTATATCTTGCTTAAGATTGAAATCAAGGCTTGAATTTGTTAAAGTGTAAAAGCAATTTGGGGCTGTAGCTCAGCTGGGAGAGCGCCTCCATGGCATGGAGGAGGTCGCGAGTTCAATCCTCGTCAGCTCCACCAAATCGCATTGAAAAACCCCTCTATTTGAGGGGTTTTTTCTTTACCGATAATCGAGATTTTCTAAAGCAAGGAGTTTTTC
>VHBF01000088.1 GCA_016872075.1 Bacillota bacterium
TTGGATAAACAAATAATCCTTCCCAATAGGCAAATAAAGCTACTAAAAAAGAAATCAATAATCCGTTTAATGGTTGAAACGTCAATTGAAAAGTCAAAGACGTTTGATGAAGTTCAAAGGGTAATTGATGATAAAAAAGATAAGCCTTTTTATTGATTTTTTTAAATTGATTGTAGCCAAAGTATAAATATCCTGACCCTAAAATAAAGGTCAAGATCCAAAGCATCCAAAGTAAAGATTCATTCATGTTTGAGTTGTTTGATGGTTTTAGCAAAATGAAATTGTTTGAATAAATAACTACCAACGACGAGAATATCAACGCCAGCATCGATACAAGATTTCGCGGTCTCTAGATTAATACCACCGTCCACTTCAATAAGACCGGTTAACTTGGAGTGATGAAGTTGTTGGCGAAGCCATTTAATTTTTTCTAAAGCGGCAGGCATAAATACTTGTCCACCAAAACCTGGTTCCACTGACATCACTAAAAATAGATCCATAACCCCGAGTAAAGGTTTTAATACTTCAACCTTGGTTTGAGGTTTAATGCTGATGCCAGCTTGAACCCCTAGCTGATGTAATTGTTTGACCCAAGTCAAAATCGTTTGCGTATCTTTTGCAGTTTCATAATGAAAAGTAATGATATTGGCGCCGGCTTTAGCAAAGGCCTCAAAATAATTAGCAGGATTTGAAATCATCAAATGTACGTCATGAACGATGGAAAATTGAGAAGTAATCGCTTGTACAATCGGCAAACCAAAAGAAATATTGGGAACGAAATGGCCATCCATCACATCATAATGGAGATAGTCGGCTTTCGCCTCAATCACACGTTTAACCTCCGTTTCTAATGAGAGAAAATTACTGGCAAGTAGGGATGGGGCGATGAAGATTTTTTTCATGCATTAATACTCCTTTTGTTCTGGTAATGGCGCTAACATCTTTAGGTAATCTTGATAGATATCTAATGGAATTTTACCATTTTTTACCGCTTGAAGAATCTGGCATCCGGGTTCATGTTGATGGGTACAATTAAAAAACTTACACTTGGAAAATTGCTGTTCAAATCCTGGAAAGACTTTAGCTAGATCACTTTTTAACATCGGTAATTCCAAGGATGAAAATCCTGGGGTGTCGGCAATAAACCCACCAAGCCATGGTAATAAGACCACCTCTTTGGTTTGATGTTTACCCCTTCCCAATGCTTCTGAATAGGTGCCAATTTGTCGAGAAAATAATGGATTTAATGTATTAATGATGGTTGATTTCCCCACCCCGGTTTGGCCAGCAAAAGCAACCACTTTTTTCGGACCCATCAGCTTGATTAAGGCTTGAAGATCAGGATGGTGTTTATCAAAAAATAACACCTTGAAACCGTGTTGTTCCAGGTAGGTAAAATCTTGGTGATAGTCTTGAATGGTTCCCTGGTCGATTTTGGAAATGATATTGGTGATGTTTAAATTATAGTAACGACCAAAACTTATGAACTTAGCAAGCAGATAAAAAGAGTAAGCAGGTTCCACTAAACTTGTGACAATAATCAAATCCGTGAGATTACTAACCCTTGGGCGTTTAATAAAAGTATGGCGGGGGTGAATGGCAGTGATAATGCTATTTTTTTCATCAAAGTCAACCTGATCACCTACCACTGGTTTTAATGGTAATTTATCGGTTTTACGCAGATGACAAGAATAAATACGATCGTCGTTATAAACTAAAAATTTGCCAAAATCTAAATTTACAATCGTCCCGGTCATACTTCATCTACTTTTAATCCCAGTAATTTTGCCCAGAACGATCGTTTTGGGGTGATTAATTTAGGATGATCTAGACATTCTTTAATATCCCTTTGGAATTCCAAGACCGATCGATATCGGTCATTTGGATTTTTTCTGCAGGCTTTGAGAATGATATTTTCAATGATTCTTGGGGTTGAAGGAATCCATTGTCTAGGGGATGGAAATCTTTCTTTGATGTGGCGCATCGCGACTGTAATTTGATTGTTCCCTTCATAAGGGACTTTGCCAGTGATCAACTCAAAAAAAGTAATCCCTAAAGAATAAATGTCGCTTTTGAAAGTAGGGGATTGCCCGTTGGTGACTTCGGGTGGTAAGTAATGAACTGATCCAATGATGACTTGGCTTTTGGTGACGCGCCGAGAATTTTCAAAAAAAGCAATGCCAAAATCACCAAGTTTGATCGTTTCGTCAGGGGTTAAAAAAACATTATCAGGTTTGATATCGCGATGGATAACCAAAGAGTTATGGGCGAAGGCAACTGCATCACAAAGTTGATACATCATTTCACAAGCTTGCTTAAAACTAAAGCGTTTTTGTTCATCCAACAACCCTCTTAAGGTTTTGCCTTTAATCAATTCAGAGGCCATATAGGGTAAATTTTGATGATATCCAATATTGATTACTCTAACAATATTAGGGTGATTTAAGGAAGCGGAAGCGCGTGCTTCCCTTTCAAATCGGGAGACATTATCTTTTGATTTAATCGCATTTTCTTTAATAATTTTTAAAGCGATTTCTTTACCTGTAATTAAATCTTCGGCTTGATAAACATAGGCAAATCCACCTTCGCCTATTTCTTTAATGATGCGGTAGCGTTCATCAATGATATCGAAATCTTTAATCATGTTTCAGATTCCCAAATTGCCACGGCAATATTGTCATTTCCGCCATTGGCATTGGCTAAATTAATCAATGAATCCACCTTTTGTTGAGGGGTGTCTTTTGAACGAATGATACTTGATAATTCACCTTCGGTAAGATTGTTATACAAACCGTCACTACAAACAAGAATCGTTTGTCCAGTATAGGGAATAATTTTGACATCATAGGAAACGGAGGTATTGAGACCTAGAGCATTAAGTAAAACATGGCGTTGCGGGTGATTCGCTTTTTGCGCTTCTGTTATTTTTCCTTGCCGGAACAAATATTCGACATAGGTTTGATCTTCTGTTGCCTGCGTTAATTGTTGACCTTCAAAGAGATAGACTCTAGAATCGCCGATGTTTAGGATGATTAAATCTTTATTGACGATTAAGGCGATGACAAGCGTTGTGCCCATTTCCTTTAAAGAAGAACTTTTTTGGGCTTCCTGATAGATCGTGCGATTTGCTTGCACCACTTGTTGCCGTAACCAAAGAGTGGCAGTTTTAGAAGTTAATAAACCAAATGTATTTTTAAAACCTTTGATTAAGGATTGCATC
>VHBF01000089.1 GCA_016872075.1 Bacillota bacterium
AAAGGTTATGCTGAAGTCCTAGACGCCAATCATGTTAAAGTTGGTGAAGAAACCTACGAATCAAAATACTTAATCTTGGCTACCGGTGCCAGTGTGATTATGCCGCCTATTGCCGGTTTAAAAGAAGCCTTTGAAAAGGGTTTTGTTTTAACCAGTAAGGAAATCTTAGACATGAAAACGTTACCTCAATCCTTGGTGATTGTCGGTGGCGGTGTCATTGGTTTAGAATTTGCCACGATTTTTAATTCGCTTGGTACCAAGGTTACGGTCATTGAAAGATTACCTACGATCCTTGCTTCGGTGGATGAAGAATTAAGAAGTTTATTCCAAAAGAAAATTATCAAAGATGGTATTCAACTGATTACCTCTGCAAGTGTCAACGCGATTGGCACTAATTCCGTGAGTTATGAATTGGATGGTAAAACGATTGAAATTCCTGCCGATAAAGTGCTCATGGCAGTGGGTATGAAACCGAACACGAATAGTTTTACCTCGCTCAATTTAACAATGGAAAAAGCCGGTGTTCAAGTCAATGAACATATGCAAACTTCGATTCCGAATGTGTATGCAATCGGTGATGTCACGGGCAAATTCATGTTGGCCCACGTTGCCTCGCATGCCGGTCTGGTTGCCATCGAACACATCCAAGGTCATGATACCAACATGAATTATCAAGCAATTCCTAGTGGCATTTACACGTTCCCAGAAATTGCGATGGTCGGGGTCACCGAACAAGAAGCCAAGGCTAAAGGCCTTGATTATAAAGTATCAACTTTCCCGCTTGCAGCGAATGGCAAGGCGATGGGTGAAAATGAAAAAGATGGTTTAGTCAAAATCATCGTCTCAAAACCTTACAACGAAATTATTGGCGTTCATATCATGGCCCCATCGGCAACGGAAATGATTACCGAAGCCTCTTTAGCTATCAATTTAGAAGCGACAGCAGAAGAATTGGTCCATACCATTCATCCGCATCCAACGTTAGCAGAAATGATGATGGAAGCGGCCCACGGAATTGTTGATAAACCGATTCATATCTAGTATTTATTTTTATCTGACAATCAAAAAACCATCGATGCTTCGATGGTTTTTTTAATACCTAGATTAAGCAAATAAGCAATCTAATACATTATCCAACGTAATCTTTAAGAAATACTCATCCAGGTTGAAGGCACTGAGTTTTGCTTTAACTGCTTCTCGTTGAAATGTCGTATTGGATAAAACTTTTTCAATCTCCGTTATATCCTTGGTGCCTAGGAAATCACCAAAAATTTTCACGGTCTTGATCAAACCATTTTCTACATTCAGTCGGAATGAAACCCCGCCCCCTTCATATCGTCCGTATTTTTCAAGGGTGAATGCAGGAGATTCACCATAATTCCAATTCCAGGTTGAAAACTTCGTTTTCACTAATTCATTAATTTTTAAAAGGTCCTTGGCATTTAATTCATAGATAAAAGGTTTGATGTTAGTCGTGTTTAATAATTTTTCTAGCAAGCGAGCTTTAAATTCTTTCATCGTTGGTACGGTTTTAAAGTATGGCAAAATATTGGTTACCCTTGATCGTACGGATTTAATGCCTTTGGACTCAATTTTGTCAAGTTTGGGATTGAGTATTTTTCCTAGCATAGTCAAATCGGCATTAAACAAAATCGTTCCATGATGTAAAAAACGATGCTTATGAAAAGCTTGAGCGTTACCAGAAATTTTCATGCCTTCTACAAGGATGTCATTACGACCACCGAATTCAGCGGGTACGCCATAACTTTGCAGGGCTTGAATGACTGGATCGGTAAATTTGCGATAGTTGTTGACATTATCTTTTGTGGTGTTAGTAATAAATGAAAAATTTAAGTTTCCTAAATCATGATAAACAGCGCCCCCGCCGGTGATGCGGCGAACCACATTAACTTGATGTTCTAAGACATACTGGGCGTTGACTTCTTCAATCGTATTTTGATTTCTGCCAATAATCACGGAATTAGCATTTTGCCAAAGAAATATAAAGTCTTCATTCGTATCTAAGTACTTGAGGACATATTCCTCTAAAGCAAGATTAAATCGTGGGTCTAGCGATTCATTAAGAATGGTTTTCATCGGGTACTCCTTTGCCAATTTTAAGAGATAATAGCTTGATTTGCAATCAAGATGGGTTTTTCTCAATCCAATTTATAATTTATCTCACTATTAAGAGGTAAAGCATCAGAAAAGGAGGAGGCGTGATGCAACCTAATCTTAAGCAAATGACGAAAGAAGTATCTCCACCACCCTCGGTCAAAGGATTTCCTTAGAAGGAGGATTATTTCAATCCCACCAAACTTGGGCAAGTGCAGAGGGTCTATGGTTAAGTTGTATTGCGAATTGTTCCCCCCCAATTTGGTGATACCTTAACCTTCAAACTTGCATTGATGGTCGATCCCTTAATCTTGAGTGATGAACCCATCACATTGGCGATTGTGCGCCATACCGTGATTGGTATCTATTACTAGAAAGGAGATATATGGCAGAACTAAAGGGTCAAATTTTAGGGATTTTGCAAGTGTTAACCATTTTTGGTGCGATGTCAGTAGCCTTTACTGGTATTTTTAATACAGCGGCTAGTAATATTGCTAGACAGGTTTCTGAAACCTATTACGTTTAAGCCGAATCGGGAGTAGGTCATCCTACTCCTTTTTTCTTGGTGCTTTTCGTTGATAATAGCAAAAGATTATGCTATTATTTTTTTCGCGTAAATCTACGCTGCTGCCTACTTAGCTCAGCGGTAGAGCAACCGGCTGTTAACCGGTTGGTCGAAGGTTCGATCCCTTCAGTAGGCGCCATGGCCCGTTGGAGAAGCGGCTTAACTCACCACCCTTTCACGGTGGCATTCATGGGTTCGAATCCCATACGGGTCACCAACGTAACCAAAAAATCTACTTCGGTAGATTTTTTAGTTTAAGTCAATTGATTGTGATTCACCTACGAATACCTTATGGTAATGAAAAGAGGAAACAAGATGAAAACAATTGCGATTCTGGTTGCCGATTTTTATGACGATAATGAACTTTATTATCCATATTATCGTTTACAAGAAGCTGGTTTCCATGTGCATTTGATTGGGGCGATTAAAGGCCAAGCATACAAAAGCAAACATGGGATGTTGGCGACGAGTGACTTATCTGCAAAAGAAGCCAATCCAAATGATTACGCTGGATTAGTGATCCCTGGA
>VHBF01000090.1 GCA_016872075.1 Bacillota bacterium
CCACGATGAAGGGGGTGGCACGATTCATACAGTAGAAGAAGCCACCGGTACCTTTGATGCAAAAACAAAATTACCCATTACTAAAACGGTGTCTTATATTCAATTTTATGGGATGAGTTCAGACACAGCGATGACTAAAAACAACCAAGAAATGTTGAACTATCGAAGTTCTGAAGGCCGTACGGTTGAGGTTCCTTATCGCGGTCCAGTGGCGGCTACCATTCAAAATATTTTAGGTGGATTACGTTCGACTTGTACGTATGTCGGCGCTAGAACGCTTAAAGAATTATCTAGAGGGACTACGTTTATTCGCGTGCAAAAACAATTTAACGACGTCTTTGCGAAGAAGTAAAATTTATTTCAAAACCTTTTGGTATAGCTCATCAATGGATGAACCAACTTTAATCCAATTGGATAACGCCACTTTTTGAAACATCGGATGGGTTTTTAACAACACGAGCATACTGGTTTTTTGTTGCATGGCGTCAAAAGCAGTCGCTTGTAAAACCCGATAGACATCTTCCCGATCCATCCCTTGAAGAATCGCTTGATGAAGAATCACTTGGGTCCAATGCGTATCATAACTTTCATCGATATGTTTTTGCATGTGTTCTGGATGAACTTCGAGTTGATCGATGAGTTTGGTGACCTTGGATAACATGTGGTCCATCACAGTGGTGGCATCCATAAACACGACGCGTTCCACAGAAGAATGAGAAATATCCCGTTCATGCCACAACGCTTGGTTTTCGTTCATCGCAGTTAAATAGCCTCGCATCAATCGTGCCAATCCCATCAGGTTTTCACTTTGAATTGGATTGCGTTTATGCGGCATCGCAGAACTTCCCTTTTGTTTAGCGCCAAAAGCTTCTGCAACTTCCATGACTTCCGATCGAGACAATAAGCGAATATCTAAAGCAATCTTTTCAATCAGTCCTGCAAGGTTCACCAAACTAAAAAGGTAACTCGCATGGCGATCTCGTTGCATAATTTGCGTATGAATACCACTCGTCTTTAACCCTAAAAGCTTCGCAACGGTTTGTTCATGATCAGGAGGAAGGATTGGATAGGTACCAATCGAACCAGATAGTTTAAGGACTTCGACTGCTTCACTTGCAAGTAGGAATGGTTTCTTTAATCGTTGTAGATCATCAAACCATAAAACATATCTTAATCCGTACACAGTGGGTTCAGCATACATCCCATGGGTTCTTGCCATGATCGGTGTATGTTGATATTGATAAGCTTTTGCTTTTAAAAGCTTGGCAAGGGTTTCGATTTTGAGATTGAGATGGTCGTTAATCGTTTTAAAAATCAAACTATGGGCAGAATCAATCACATCCGAAGAGGTTAATCCAAAATGGAACCAGCGTTTTTCTTCGCCTAACGAATCCCGGCAGGATTCGACAAACGCTAAGACATCATGATTCAAAATGGCTTCGTGCTTCTCAATCCCTGTTAAGGTAAAGGTTGCTTTAGCAAGTTTTTCAAACGTTTTTGCATCAATGATCTTTCGATCTTTGAGTGCCGAAAGCGAGGCAAGTTCCACGTTTAAATATTGTTGAAATTTATACGTATCAGACCACCATTGTTTCATCTCTTTGGATGTATAACGATCAATCATGATGATGGGTCCTTTCAATTAATTGTTCACGTTTTGGCCCATTAGATATGAAGCGAATGGGCACCCCTAATAAACTTTGAATGCGGTGAAGATAAGTTTTTGCTTCTTTAGGTAATTCCATAAACGATTTGCAATCTTGAATGGGGACTTTCCAACCAGGTAAGGTTTCATAAATGGGTTTAAGCTTGGCCACATCACTGGCATGGCTGGGCACTAATTGGGTCCGTTGACCATTGAGTTCATACGCGACACATATCTTGATGGTATCAACCATACTTAACACATCCAATAAAGTAATCGCGATTTGATTCACCCCCGTCATTCGAATCGCATGTTGTAACATTACGGCATCTAAATGACCAATCCGTCGGGGTCTACCGGTGGTTGAACCATATTCATTACCAGTCTTGCGAATCTTTTCTGCTTCTTCACCAAAGATTTCCGTAGGAAAAGGACCTTCACCGACACGAGTGGTGTAGGCTTTGACAATCCCTAAAGCCTCTTGAATATAAGAAGGAGGTAATCCAATATCAACGGGAATACTACTTGGGGTTGGATGACTACTGGTAACGTAAGGATAGGTGCCATGATCTAAATCTAACATTACCCCTTGAGCCCCTTCAAAAAGAATCCGTTTCTTTTGTTGATAGGCTTGGTAGATTTCATAAGATGTATCTGTAATGAAAGGAACAATTTTAGCGATAAATTCTTTCATTTGTTCAACATACGCATCCCCATCAAAAGTCACACCTAGGCTGGATACGAGTTGTTTAAGTTCTAATTTGAGACGTGATAAATCTTTTAAAGATCCAACCCGAATCCCAATTCGCGAGGTTTTGGTTTGATAGGCAGGACCAATGCCTTTTTGGGTGGTGCCAATCTTTTGAGTGGTGGTTTGCTCACTTTGGGCATCGAGTTGTTGATGAAAGGGAAATAATAAATGCGCCCGGTCAGAAATTCTTAATTGGGAGACGTTAAAACCTTGTAGTTCTTTTTGTAAGGCATCAAGGCTAATCACCATCCCTGTACCTAAAACATTGATTGTATGGGGATGGACAATTCCAGTGGGTAAAACATGTAAGACATACTTCTGTCCATTTGCATAGACAGTGTGACCGGCGTTATGCCCACCTTGATACCGGACCACATAATCAAATTGATGCGAAAGGCTATCGGTAATTTTTCCTTTGCCTTCATCACCAAATTGAAGTCCTACAATTGATAAAGTATTCATGTCATTTATTATAATTCAACAGATTACGAAGAAGAAAAGAAATTGTTAACGATACAATCAAAAAAACCATTCCTTGAGGAATGGTTGATTGGATGCATCGTTTCTTGTTAATTAAATAAAAATCGGGGTGTTTTTAACCGCAGTCGCGGTGAACACATTCGTATCGCCATCGCCAATTTGACCATCCATCTGTAAAAGTTGAACCATCATAACTCCAACTATAAGAAATGTTAACTAATGCGTTATAAGTACTGACGCCACCGATTAATAATGAATCGTAATTAACATCAAGTTCTAAATTTGCAATTAAATCACCCGTAAAATTAACATCGAAAAT
>VHBF01000091.1 GCA_016872075.1 Bacillota bacterium
AAAAAGGTTTGAAAAGCATAAGAACAATCAGGGCAGTCCTCCCGGCCAAGATAAAGAATAAAATTACGATCGGTTTCTAAAAATAATTGATCCATATTCGTTTTGTTTAAAAAACGAAAAGAAGGAAATTGAATGCGATCGTTGAACCAATCTTTTAGTAAATCTAAATCGTATAAAAAGGCATTATCACTGGAGCGATTAGGATTATAAGCTTGGTAATGTTTTAATACCCCACTTTCAAAAATCGCAAGAATCGGAACCCGACCGGTCACTAGGGGAATGCCAAATTTATCGGTTTGATATTCCAATTCTGTGTACTCTAGATAATAGGTGAGAATATCCGTTTCATCGATCCATTGTCTCATCACCGGTAAAAATTCAACCGTACATCCACACGTTGCATTGCCAATCATCAAGATGAACGTATCTTCTTGCTCGACCATTAAAGCAAGTTGATTATATTCAGTAAGGGTAAGATAATCACCATTTAAAGTTTTCACTTCATCCGAAAATGGGATGACAACTTTATCATCGACGGTCGGCGTACATGCCGCTAGTGTAGGAATCAAAATAAGACCTAAAAGCGAGTGTTTTAAATTCATAAAAAATTTCCTTAACTCATTATAACTGATTTTTAATTCTTCTTAAAATTCTTATGTAAAAAATTCGTAAAATTTTCATTGACTATTGGTAATAGAAAATATATATTTTTCTCAGGCACAAAGTTGATAAAAAAATAAGATTTTTTATCAAAATAAACGTGCCTCTTTATTTTGGAAAAAAAGGAATGGGTCAATGGATCAGGAAATTATCATTGAGCTTGCCGGTGTTTCAAAAAAATTTGATAGTAAATTTGCAGTTGAAAATTTTAACTTAAAAATTAAGAAAGGTGAATTTGTCACCTTTTTAGGTCCCTCAGGTTGCGGTAAAACCACAACCCTCAGAATGATTGCCGGCTTTGAATTACCTGATACCGGTAAAATTTTATTATCCAATGTAGACATATCTAATTTTCCACCTTATCGCCGGCCTGTGAATACGGTGTTTCAACGCTATGCTTTATTTCCTCATTTGAATGTATATGACAATGTTGGGTTTGGCTTGAAACTAAAAAAAGCGAATGTCAAAATCAAACATCCTGATGGCAAAGAAACTTTTGAATACCGTAAATATTCGAAAGAAGAAATCCATAATAAAGTCACAAGAGCTTTAAAAATTGTCGATCTTGATGAATTTGAAACGCGAGATGTGACAACGCTATCTGGTGGTCAGCAACAACGGGTTGCAATCGCTCGAGCGATTGTCAACGATCCACAAATCTTATTGTTAGATGAACCATTAGGGGCCCTCGACTTAAAGATGCGTAAAGAAATGCAAATTGAGTTAAAGGAAATGCATCGTAAACTTGGCATCACCTTTATTTATGTGACCCACGACCAAGAAGAAGCGTTAACGATGTCGGACAACATTGTCGTCATGAAGGATGGGTTAATTCAACAAATTGGGACGCCAACCGAAATTTATAATCAACCGATTAATGCCTTTGTTGCCAACTTCATTGGTGAAAGTAATATTTATAACGCAATCAGTCTTGCTGGCAATAAAATCAAATTCTTAAACCAAGTATTTGAAGTACCTCATCAATTCCAAGAAAATGAAAAGGTGGATGTTGTCTTAAGGCCTGAAGATATTGAAATTAAGCCCGAACAAAACTTACCTATTCAAGGAACCATCAATACCCGGATCTTTAAAGGGGTCCATTATGAGTACCTTTTTACGGTTGGCAAAAACGAAGTGATCGTTCAAGATACCAAACTCTTTGATGTTGGTTCGACGGTTTCTTTATTCATCGATCCAAACTATATTCACATCATGAAAAAAGAAATGACCATCAATCAATATCGTGATGCTTATTTAAATGATGCGAATCAACTGGTCATTGATCAAGGCGTCTTTGATGTGAATGTCACCCAACTTTTAGAAGGATCCAAACTCGATGAACAAGGCTACTTAATTGGGCCAAAAAACAATAAATATAATTTAAAGAATTTAAAGGTTACCGCAGAAATTCCTTTTACGGATATTGAACTGTATGGTGATGATACGCCTGGACAACTTGAGGGTAAAGTCATTTCTTGTATTTATAAAGGTGATCATTATCAAGTAATTTTACGTACCGAAGAAGAAGAGGAAGACTTTATTGTTGATACGGAATATCAATTCGACACTGGCACCAAATTAACGATCAAAGTGGATGTCAACAAAATTAAGTTAAAGTTACGTGGAGATATCACCGACTATGAGATTTAACTTCCAACGGAAGTATTTGGCGATTCCATATATCATTTTCTTAATGGGATTTATTGTCCTGCCTTTAGCGGTGATTTTCTTTTATGCTTTCACCGATAGTCAAGGTCAGCCCTCCTGGGATGCGGCTTTAAGCTTCTTTAATAATCCACAACGGATTACCATTCTCATTAATTCCATTTGGTACGCCATTCTTAATACGGTTTTGTGTTTGTTAATTGGCTATCCGATTGCGATGATTTTAGCCAATAAAAAATACAATAAAAATACAATTATTGTTTTATTATTTGTTATGCCGATGTGGATTAACTTTGTCATTCGGACTTGGGCCACCAAAGATTTACTTTATTGGTTAGGCGTAACGGCGAATGAAAATCCAAACTATCCTCTGGCCGTGACCATTGGCTTAGTGTATAACTTTTTACCGTTTGTGATTTTGCCACTGTATACGACCATGCTTAAACTCGATAAATCCCAAATTGAAGCGGCCCAAGATTTAGGAGCGACGCCCTTTCAAACCTTTTATAAAGTCATTATTCCGATGACGATGCCCGGGATTGTGGCGGCGGCTACAATGGTGTTTATGCCGACCATATCAAGCCAAGTGATTCCAACCATTTTATCGGAGAAGAAAGTGATTCTGTTTGGAGAAGCCATTTATAATGCTTATTTCCGAAGCTCGACCCCAGATGCGGTCAATATTGGTTCGTTTATGTCTTTAATCATGTTAGTGTTTATTGCCTTGACCCTTTACTTAACCCGTAAATTTAACAAACGGGAAGAGCAAGCGAGGAAACATTTATGGTAAAACGTTTACTCGCCCAAAGTTATGTCGCTTTGATTCTCCTGTTGATGTATTTACCAATTTTCCTTTTAATTA
>VHBF01000092.1 GCA_016872075.1 Bacillota bacterium
GGGTCTTCAGGTAATCCAATAATTGCTGCTTATCCGCCCTGGGAAGGTTTTTCTCACTCATTAATTCAGCAATTGTATTGATGATTTTTTGCTGATCCTTGCCTCCAGTTAAGCTAATGTGATTGATTAAAGATTGATGATCTGGCGGATCACTTTGATAAATCTCCATAAAATAGTTTGCGATTTGTCGATAAATATCATCATGAAAGAATTTCACATCGGCTTGATATAACGCAATCGCATCCTGGCTTTGAAACATATTAAATAAAATTGCTTTTTCCGCACGTTTTAAACGGTTTAGGACTTTGGCTTCAGGGCGATAAGTATCAAAATAATTTTCATCCGATGTTTGAATTGCTTGCAGTGAAGCTTGTAAATCTTTCAATGCAAAGTTCGTGATTTGCCCTAATCTTTTTAAATAATCAATTTGTTCTAATGCCGGTGTATTGGCAATTAAAGGTAGCATCCGATTAATAAAAGATACCCGCTGTTCCGTCGATGTTAACGGTAATACTTTTTGATAAAAGTGGAAACTAAAATCCATTTTGGGGACCAAGTGGTTAAGATACTGCGTCAAGCCTTTTTCACCTTCTGTTAATAAAATTTCATCCGCGTCTCGCGTTTCTTGATCGGCGATGACAAACCGAAAGGCAACATTTGCCTTACTTAAAGGTTGAATCATTTTCATCATTGCCGTTTGCCCGGCCTCGTCTTGATCTAAGCAAATTCTGATCTCGACCCCAAGGGATTGAAGTAACTTAATATGCTGAGAGGTTACGGCGGTTCCCATCAATGCAATTGCTTGGGGGATATTCGCCCGATGTAAGGCAATCACATCCATGAACCCTTCCATTAGGTAAACATAACCAGCCCGTTTACTTGCAAGTTTAACTTGATGATAATTGTATAGGATTTGGCCCTTTGTAAAGATGGGTGAATCCGTGGAATTAATGTATTTAGCTTGACCTTCAATGTTATCTAATAAGCGTCCAGAAAAACCGACAACTCGACCATCTCGATTATGAATCGGAAAGATAATTCTTCCGGCGAGACGATCAACTTGCTGATTACTACTTGCAGTAATCCCTAGCGATTCAATCACATTCCGCAAATGTCCACGCTTAATTAAATATTGAATGGTGGTGAGCCCATCTTTTAAAGCGTACCCAATTTTAAAAGTTTCTAAGATGGGTAAATCAAGACCCCGCTTGAATAAATAATCTCTCGCAGATTTTCCTTCTTCAGACGCAAGACCAAAATGGTAGTATTCTAATAAATCTTCTAGGCATTTAAAGAAGGGTTCTAGTTTTTCATCTCGTTGAATGCTTTGATCATTCACCTTTAATCTTGGATCTGTAAACCCGACCCAATCCGCGACTTTTTTAACTGCCAAGGGAAAGGTGATTTTTTCAAAGTTTTGCACAAAGGTAATTGCCGAACCTCCAGTCCCACAAACAAAGCATTTAAAAATCTGTTTATCTGGACTGATACTTAATGACGGATTCTTGTCATCATGAAAAGGACAGAGTGCCACAAAATTTCGACCCTTTTTGGTGACAGGAATATACCGAGAAACAATATTGGTAATATCGGCTTTCTTTAATAAATCATCAATCAATTGACGATCAAATTTCATCAACACTTCCTCCTTTCAAAAATCAATACAATATACTAAATAAATACTAAATAACTACTAATAGAATAACTTTACATTAAAATACTTAATTAAATCATCAATTGGCATTCTTAGTTGTTTCATGGAATCTCGATCCCGAATGGTGACACTTTGATCGTTTTGGGTATCGAAGTCAATTGTCACACAAAAGGGGGTCCCAATCATATCTTGCCGACGGTAGCGTTTACCGATACTACCAGACTCATCGGATGTCACCATAAAATGTTTGGATAAAATCGTCATCACTTCTTGGGCTTTTTCATTGAGTTGTTTACTTAATGGCAGAATAGCAATTTTGTATGGGGCAATCGCAGGGTGTAATTTCAACACCACACGGGTATCATTTTCTAAGGTTTCTTCTTGATAAGCATCACTCAAGACCATTAAAGCAAGGCGGTCTAAACCAAGAGAGGGTTCAATGACATAGGGAATATATTTTTCATTGCTTTCCGGGTCGAGGTATTGCAAGTCTTCCTTGCTATATTGCATGTGTTGCCTTAAATCATAATCCGTCCGGGATGCGATTCCCCAAACTTCTCCCCAACCAAAGGGAAATTGATATTCAATGTCTGAGGTCCCTTTGGAGTAAAAGGCTAATTCTTCAAGACTATGTTCACGAATTCTTAAATGTTTGCTTTGAATTCCTAAGGAGGCTAAGTATTGCATACAAGCATCTTGCCAAAACTTGTACCATGAAGCTTCAGTACCTGGTTTACAGAAAAATTCTAATTCCATTTGCGAAAATTCTCTAGTTCTAAACGTAAAGTTCCCTGGGGTGATTTCATTACGAAAGGCTTTTCCAACACTGGCAACTCCAAACGGCACCTTTTTCCGAGTTGTTCGTTGGATTGATTTAAAGTTGACGAAGACGCCTTGCGCTGTTTCAGGCCTTAGATAAACGACAGTTTTAGCATCTTCAATAACGCCAATATGCGTTTTAAACATCATATTGAATTGCCGGATATCCGTAAAATCATGACTACCACATTTGGGACAGGCAATTTTTTCTTCCTTTAAGACGTTTCCGAGACTTTGAGCTGGAATTTTTGATACATCTAAGTTTGGTTTGGCAGCAGCAATTAATTGGTCCGCACGATGTCTCGTCTTACAATTTTTACAATCCACCAATGGATCATTAAAGGTGGCAACGTGACCCGTCGCTTCCCAAACCCTGGGATTCATCAAGATAGCAGAATCAATGCCGATGTTCATGGGCGATTCTTGGACAAATCGCTTCCACCAAGTTTTTTTTAGATTATTAATCAATTCGACACCAAGAGGACCATAATCCCACGTATTTGATAATCCCCCGTAGATTTCTGATCCTTGAAAGACAAATCCAGTACTCGTTAAATGCGTGAATAGTTTTTCAAATGTTAATGCATTCATGCCTTGGTTATTTCCTTTCGTACACGAAAATTATTTTCTCAATTTCATCTATTTATGTCAACCCACTATCAGTGTATTTATTGAATTATCGTCTCAATCGTCTTAA
>VHBF01000093.1 GCA_016872075.1 Bacillota bacterium
TGGAACGTGGCAATCGCCGACAATTTACAGGCACTGTGGTCACCAATAAGAATGATAAAACGATCGCCGTTTTAATCGTTACCAAAAAACCACATCCTAAATATCAAAAACTTGTCACCATCTCGAAAAAGTTTTTTGCTCATGATGAAAAGAATGAAGCAAAAATTGGCGATACGGTGACAATCGTTGAAACCAGACCCTTATCAAGAACCAAACGTTTCCGCTTGGTTTCGATTGATAAGCGCGGCTTCCAAAAAGTTGAGTTAAAGGAGGATGTAACCAATGGTTCAAAAGGAAACTAATTTAGTGGTCGCCGATAACTCGGGCGCTAAATCGGTGAGAATTTTCCAATTATTTGGTGGATCCTTCCGTAGCACCTCAAGTATTGGTGACATTGTCATGTGCGCAGTTAAAGATGCCATTGTCGATGGCAAAGTGAAAAAAGGTGACATTGTTAAAGGCGTCATCGTTCGCACGCGAAAAGCGATTCACCGACCCGATGGTACTTCCATTTCTTTTGATGACAATGCGATTGTGTTAATTAACGATGACGGCACCCCAAAAGGGACGCGCGTTTTTGGTCCAATCGCAAGAGAATTACGTGACTTAGGTGAAGGATTTATGAAAATTATTTCCTTAGCACCTGAAGTTTTATAAGGAGCGATGAAATATGGCAACCCAATTAAAAAAAGGTGACAAAGTCATCGTCATCGCTGGCAACGATAAAGGGAAGACTGGGGCAATTCAAAAAATTGACCGTATCAATTACCGTGTCGTCGTCGAAGGCGTTAATGTTCGCAAGAAACATCAAAAGCCAAAACAAAATAATCCTGAAGGCGCCATTCTTGATATTTATGCACCGATTCACTTATCGAATGTGGCACTGATTGATCCAAAGTCCAAAAAAGCCACACGTTTCAAAGTCAGTGTCGTCAAAGATAAAAAAGTACGTCTCGCGGTAAAATCCGGCGCGACGATTGAATAAGGAGGGGATTATCATGGCAAAAGAAAAGAAAGTTAAACCCGCCACGGACACCCCAGAAGCGGAAGCCGCAAAGAAGGCTCGCAAGCCGAAAGCGGCAACGGAAGCAACCGCAGAAAAACCAGTTGCACCTGCAACCGTCAAACCTGTTGAAACCAAACCTGAAGTTAAAAAAGAAGCGGCACCGGTCAAAGCCAAAGCTCAACCGGCAGTCAAATTGACTTCACGTTTACAAACCAAATACGTTAAGGAAATTCGCCCTGCTCTTTTTAAATCTCTTAAATTATCCTCGATCATGCAAGTGCCAAAGGTCGAAAAAATTGTCGTCAACGTTGGTGTCGGTGATGCCACTGGCAATTCGAAGTTAATCGAAGAATCCGTGAAAGAATTAACCGATATCGCTGGGCAAAAGCCAGTCATTACCAAATCGAAGAAATCCATTGCCACTTTCAAACTAAGAGAAAATCAAGCGATTGGTACTAAGGTCACCTTAAGAGGGGTCAAGATGTATCAATTCTTAGATAAACTCGTGACTATTGCATTACCACGCGTGCGTGACTTCCGTGGTGTCTCTCGCAATAGTTTTGATGGTCGTGGCAACTATACCTTAGGGATTAAAGAACAACTGATTTTCCCTGAAATAAATTTTGATCGCGTCAATAAAATTCGCGGGATGGATATCGTGATTGTAACGACTGCCCAAAATGATGAGCAAGCTTACGCTTTATTACAAGCGCTTGGCATGCCATTCAACCGGTAAGGAGCATTATGGCAAAAACTTCTACAAAATTACGTCAATTAAGAAAACCTAAGTTTGCGGTTCGCGCTTACACACGTTGCCAACGATGCGGTCGTCCCCGCGCCGTGTTGCAAAAATTTAAAGTCTGCCGGATTTGTCTCCGAGAACTCGCCCACCGTGGTGAAATTCCTGGGATGAAAAAGGCAAGTTGGTAAGGAGGAAAAAAGTTATGTCATTTACCGATCCAATTGCCGACATGCTCACGAGAATTCGTAACGCTAACTTATTAAAACAAGAAGCGGTGACGATGCCAAGTAGTGGCTTAAAAGTTCGCTTAGCTGCCATTTTAAAAGATGAAGGTTTCATCCGTGGCTATGAAGTCATTGGTGATGCAAATAAGCAAATAGTGATCTCCTTAAAATATGCAAATAATGGCACGCTTCGTGTCATCAATGGTATTCGCCGTATTTCTAAACCAGGATTACGTGTGACGGCTCCCGTTGATAAATTACCCAAAGTCATTCGTGGTTTGGGTGTGGCGATTATTTCCACCAATCAAGGCATCATGACCGATGCCAAAGCAAGAGAAAAAGGCTTAGGCGGCGAAGTGCTAGCCTATGTTTGGTAGGAGGATAACATATGTCACGAGTTGGAAATAAACCGATTAATCTTCCATCAAATGTTAAAGTTGCTATTAAAGATTTGACCGTCAATTTTGAAGGTCCTAAAGGAAAGTTAACGTTGACCTTACCAAAAGGTTTTGCCCTTAAACAAGAAGGCACAACTTTACAATTAGTTCGGCCAAATGATACGGATGAAATCAAAAAGATTCATGGTACTAACCGAGCGCTTTTAGCGAATGCGGTGACCGGTGTTTCCGTTGGTTTTAAAGAAGAACTTGAATTAGTGGGGATTGGTTTCCGCGCTGCAATGAAAGGCGCCAATTTAGAAATGTCGATTGGTTTTTCTCATCCAGTGGTGGTCACCCCTTTACCAGGTGTTAAAGTCACCATTAATGAAAACACCAAGTTATCGATCGAAGGTGTTGATAAACAAGCGGTTGGAGAAACCGCGGCTAAGATTCGCATGCAACGTCCACCTGAACCTTATCAAGGTAAAGGGATACGTTATCGCGGCGAAAAGATTATCCGCAAAGAAGGTAAGCGTGCTGCTGCGGCTGCTGCTCCTGCTGGCGGCGCCAAGAAATAGGAGGATGGCACATGATTAATAAACCATCAAAAAATTCGCAACGGCAATTACGTCACGCGCGAATTCGTAAAACTCTTTCTGGAACAACCGTACGTCCGCGTTTATCGGTGTATCGCTCCAATACTGGCATCTATGTGCAAGTGATTGATGACACTAAGGGAGTGACGCTCGCTGCGT
>VHBF01000094.1 GCA_016872075.1 Bacillota bacterium
ACCAGGATTGAAAGGATGATGATTAAAGCAAGGATAACCGCAGAAAAAATAAGTAAACCTTTTGAGTATTGCATATAATTACTGAGGACTTTGTTGATTTCGTTGATAGGTTCTTAATCCCGTTAAGACGATAAAAGCTTTTACTGGAAAGGCGATGACAAAGAATGCAACTTGATTAAAATATAACGCTAATGGGGGAATCCCTAAATACCAAACTCGCCATTGCACGCCCCAAATAATACTGATGAGAATTTCTGAAACTAACACAATAAAGACGACTGATTTTGCGTTCAGTATTTGCGGTTTATTCGTATCCGTAAAACGCTTTTCTAAACGACTAATCAAATAAATAAATCCAAAAAAGATGATCATCGCCACAAGCGGTAATCCATAACGAACAAAAGCAGTAGATAAATCCACCTCAACAAAATTGCCACCACCTAAATTAAAAGTGTAAGCGTCACGGGAATAAATAAACCAAATGCCATAGGCAAGTAAAGCGGATAACAAACCATAACTGATATTAAAATAACCAGGCAATTTTTCGATGGATACCATCACTTTTTTCAGTAACCAAGGCAGGATGCCTAACACCGCTAACCCAATCGTCACGTAAGGAGTGTAGGTTCCAACTGAATTGATTAAGAAACCAATTACATCCATCGACGCTCCGACGATGGCACCAAAGACAGGACCGACGACCAAGGAAGCAAGGATAATGGCACTCGAACCAAATGCAATCCGATTCACTTCCCCGATGGGAATCATCAACACGCGTTCTAGAATTAAACCAATAGCGATAAACATCGCGGATAAAGTCATCTTTCGAATAATTTGATTTTGCATAAAGATTCTCCTTAAAATTAGCTAATATAATTCATTCTCACTTGCCCAACAAATGCAAGTGATCCCGTCACTAATAATACACTATGTGGCGGCATCCCTTCGCTGAGAACCTTTAAGGCAACTTCATACGATTCAATAAAGGGAAAATCTAGGCCAGCAAAGTCATGTTTTTGTCTGGCACGAACATGCGGAAAGGTCGTTAAAAAAATGTGTTTACTAATCATCGTTAGTTGTTGGATCATCGGCCCCACATCTTTATCTTTAAAAGCGGCAAATAATACATAAATTGAGGTATAAGGTTGTTTAAGGATTGCTTTGACCAATGCTTCAGTTCCACCAGGATTGTGCGCGCCATCTAAAATAATTATCGGTGATTGTTTAATCACTTCAAGACGACCTGGCATAAACGTATCATGAATCGCTTGATGTAAAGCAGCGGATGAAATTCGATACCGGGTTGAAAGGATGTGCACGGCTTGTAATGCCAAAGCTGCATTCTCAAACTGATAAGTAGCGGTCATGGTGAGTGTATATGGTTCATCATTTCCAAACTTAAATTTGAGCGGGTATTGTTCCTGGATCACTTGATAAGGCTCCTTTTTGAATAAAGGGGCTTGAAGTTGACTGGCAACCGTTTCAACCACTTTCATCGCGCCCTGGGGTAATGGCCCCACTAGCACGGGAACATTTGGTTTTATAATCCCAGATTTATGCTCAGCAATTTTTTCAACCGTGTCACCTAAGTACGCTTTATGCTCTAGGGAAATATTGGTGATGATACTAAGGACCGGAGTAAAAATATTAGTCGCATCGATTTTTCCACCCATACCGACTTCGATGATAGCGAAATCACAACCTTGGTCTTGGAAATAGTGAAAGGCAAGCAGCGTTTGCATTTCAAATGCAGTCAATTCATAGCGATCAAAGATGGGTTGCCATTTTTTAAAAAAGGTAAGGATATAATCTTCTCTAATTTCTTCTTGATTGATGTAAATCATTTCTTGAAAGCGGGCTAATGATGGCGAGGTAAATAACCCAACTTTGCGGAAATGGGTTTGGTAAATATTTCTTAAAAAAGTAGCAGTCGATCCCTTCCCATTGGTGCCTGTGATATGAATCGCTGGTACCCGGAAATGAAAGGGATGGTCTTTTAAAAATGCATCGTACTTATCACGTGAATAAATTGGCGATACCTTTTTAGAAAAATATTGTAGTAAATCAATAATGGAATTAATCATGAAAATCTCCGTGACTTGCTGCTCGCATTTTCCTTTCGGTGTCTTTCTTTTTAATTGCCTCGCGTTTATCAAAGTGTTGCTTGCCCTTTGCGACTGCAATTAGGACTTTAATTAATCCGTGTTTCAAATAGATTTTCACTGGAATAATCGTTAATCCTTTTTCTTGGATGGCTTTGGTGATCTTCAATATTTCTTGCTTATGCGCTAAAAGTTTTCGGGTGCGTAACGGTTCATGATTAAATAACGTTCCTTGTTTATAGGGGGCAATATTCATATTTAATAAAAATAATTCTTGATTTCGGCTCACTACATAACTATCGGAAAGCGATCCACCACCTGCCCGTAAACTTTTGACTTCCGTTCCGGTTAAGGTAATCCCTGTTTCTAAAAAATCAGATAAAAAATAATCGTAGTTTGCACGACGATTTTGAACGATGATTTTTTCACCAGTGGTTTTTTTCATTTGTGATAACCGTTGAAAAAATTATACTATACGACAACGTTGAAGGGACGAAAAGGAACTAGCGCCCTAGTGATTGATAGGTTTTTAATCCTGACAAGAGAATGTCCATCGCCTTCGCCATCGCGTTGGGTTCTAAGACAAAGGCAATGCGAATTTCTTGTTTACCTCGCGTATGATCTACATAAAAATCTTTTCCCGGGGTGACTAATAAGCGTTGACCTTGATAAACATAATCTTGAATTAACCATAAGGCAAAAGCCTCTGCATCCTTGACGGGGACTTGTAGCATCATATAAAAGGCACCTTCAGGGACGACAAATTGAATCGCAGGATTGGTCTTTAATTTTTCAATAACTGTGGCAATCCTGGCAAAGTATTGATTCCGTGTCCATTGAATATGCGTTTCCGGTAACCTATACAGTTCACTCGCTCCAATTTGATCGAGTAAAGAGACACCTAATCGGGATTGACCTAGGCGATGAATTTTTTGCATGAATACTTTATTTTTACTGAGTATGCAACCGATGCGAGCCCCACAAGCTGAATAACGTTTAGAG
>VHBF01000095.1 GCA_016872075.1 Bacillota bacterium
ACTGGCTTCTATTTATACAATGGTACCGCGCTTTACTTGGGTCCTTTTCAAGGCAAAGTGGC
Organism: Bacillota bacterium; assembly: GCA_016872075.1. Lineage (GTDB taxonomy): Bacteria > Bacillota_I > Bacilli_A > RFN20 > CAG-826 > UBA970. The sequence continues at coordinate 63 of VHBF01000095.1, forward strand.
GTGTGTGGATATCACCCTTGATCGAGGTGTTTGTGGCAAAGCGGCAAGCGAAAGAAAAACGATTGTCGTTCCTAACGTCCATGAATTTCCCGGGCATATTGCCTGTGATGAAGGCAGCAATAGTGAAATTGTCGTTCCGATTGTGAAAAATAAAGCCTTAATCGGTGTATTAGATATTGATAGTTATCAATTTAACCGATTTGATAAAGTCGATCAAAAAAATCTTGAAGCATTAGTCAAATTACTTATTGCCGCGATTTAAAATCATCTTACAATTATCCAGGAATTATGGTTTAATTTTCTCATGCATAAATTATTCCGGCCGTCTCATGTCATCTTGATGACACTCATCCTGTCATCCTGTGAATTTACTTTGCCTTCCATTATTCTTAACTCCTCTTCACAAACATCGACGATGACGTCCTCGCTTGTGAATCCGTCAAGTTCAACATTCAATCCTTCGATTGAAAGTCAGGTGGATTTTACGCAACCACCTGTGGTGCCCAATTTAATCTTACCTGCCGCAACATGTGAGGCATCGAGTCAACCAAGGATTAGTTTAAATACAGTAGAGGAATTTAACTTATTTTTTCATCCAACCACCAAAGTGATGATTGATTTCCACATGAGCAATGCCAATTTATTATTGATGAATGAATATGGCAATCGCACTGCTGACCATGATCGGTATGTCAATGCGGCGATGAGAATTGATGTGACACCCAAATCTGGTACTGTGATTTCTTATTGTTATCCTGTTGTTGGTATTCGGATGAAAGGGAATACGTCGAGAACTGATTTTATTGAAGAAAATGGTGCGTTCACTAATTTGATGAATTTAAAGATTTCATTCGCAACAGATGATCCATTAGATGGCCGAATTCCTAATGAACAATTTTTAGGAATGACCAGAATGGACTTGAAATGGAATCGTAATTTCGACCATACGTATGTTCGCCAAATTTTTGCCCATAAATTATATGGAGCATATTTACCCTATGCCCAAGAAGCAACTTTAGGTGGGGTTCGATTTTTACAGAGCGGCGTTTCTTCAGAATTTCAAGATAACTATTTAGGTTTGTTTACCATCACTGAACTGATGGATCGGCGCTTCTTTTCTAGACGCTTAGGGGATAATGCGGAAGCCGATGGTAACTTATATAAAGTGTTATATACCGCGACTGGGGCCGCGGACATGACGAAATTTAATGCTGTCAATAGCGATGGTACCAATCATTTTCGTACGGGTAATAAAATTGGCGTTGAAGATAATGCTGCGAATTATCATCCAAGTTATGATTTAAAAACCAATACATCCATTCCTAATTTCACCGACATCGTCAATTTAATTGGCGAGTTGAATGCTAGTCAAGATGTGAATAACGCGAGTTACCGTCAACGAGTCGAAGCTGTCATCGACATTCCCAGTTTCTTAAAGATGGAAGCGATTGCTTACTTTATTGGCAATCCAGATGATTATCGAAATAATGCCAATAATTTATATCTTTATTTTTTACCAAGCACAGGCAAAGCATATCCTATTCCTTATGACCTTGATCGTGGTTTTGGTAGTAATGGTGATTGGGATCCGACGCTCGATTCATTTAGCCAATATGGTCCAAGTATGACCAAGGCGACACCGTTTCAAGAGGCGTTACTCAAAGATTGGAACCAAGGAAGATTGAATCCACTTCATCGTTTGACCATTTATCAAGGGGCCTACACTGGTTATCAAAATATATATAGACAAAACTTGGAGACGATTTATCAAAGTGGTTGGCTACAATCATCGAGTAATGGTGCAGGTAATTATAGTGGCTTATTTTATACCTTACATCGCCAGTATCGCGACACCTATTATCCGCAATCGGGTCAATATCAAGACTTGCAACCCACCGCCCCTGCCCTGCGGGATGTGTTTGTGGTCTTCTCCTTAAATCAAAAAGTGCTCCATAATTTAACCTTTCATGAATATATGTCAGCAAAAGTAAGCACTTTCATTTCTGTAGTTTCATAGTAAAATACCCCTGTGCAGTCGTGGCGGAATTGGCAGACGCGCTAGATTCAGGGTCTAGTACCTTCACCGGTGTAGGAGTTCAACTCTCCTCGACTGCACCAATTAACTTAACTAACCTTTATTTTTAATTCTAGAGTGCTATAATCTTTTTTGGTAAATTTCTTATTCAAAAAGGAGAAATTATGGACGCAAAAACATTTCCAAAAAAGACGCCTGCCGAATCAGTGAATGTATTTCTGAAACGAAGTTTTTCTCACCAAGATTTGAATCTCCTTGGTTTAGGATTATTGGTGCTCCTAGTTTATAGCATCATTATCAATGGTCTCAATCCTTTACTCATTTATGTCTTTGCTTTGTTAGGTGCGCTACCCTTCGAACTTGGATTTGCAAAATTAAGAAAACGGGTGGTGGATATAGCATGGTGGTTTACACCTTTATTATTCACAATGCTCGTCACACCGACCTTAACTCACTTATGGATGGCGAGTGTCGGTGGTGCGGTTGCTACCTTTTACGGTAAATTAGTGTTTGGTGGTCATGGAAAATATCCGTTTGTCCCTGCTGCGGTTGGGATGGTATTTCTCAATGTTTCCTTTTCAGCTTATGTAGGCGTTGCAGGTAACACCGCCGCAGATTTAAAAACCTTGGATGATGGTTTTAGTTTTGATTGGCTGGCTCTGCTCTTAGGTCCTACGCCGGGATTTATCGGCGATCCTTTCCGGGCTGGTATTTTAGTTTTAGCAGTCATCTTTGCATTTTTAAAGGTGATTGATTTAAGAATCACCTTCAGTTATTTATTGGGAGTGATTGGATTTGTTGCCCTATTTTGGTGGCTTGAAACGATGAACCTAACTTTATTTGCACCTAGTGCAAAGTTTCCTGAACCTACTTATGTAGCGTTAGTCGGGACCGTGGTTTTTGCCTCGGTTTTCTTACTCACGGATAAAACCACTGCTCCTCGAAATGGTTTTGCAAAAATCAATTATGGCTTAATTGCGGG
>VHBF01000096.1 GCA_016872075.1 Bacillota bacterium
AAAACGGTTAAAATTTTACTCAATATTGATCCATATGATATCTGAGCTTTTCATATCATTTTTAAGCTTTTTAGATTAAAATATGATAGACGAGGATAAATCATGCACATCGAAATTTTTGGATTAGACAAATATGTTGTATCAACGTTAAGTCATGATTTGCACAAACCCATTATTCAATTAACTAAAATTGACGAAAATAATTTGTTCTTTTCTGTCCATGAAACGTTGTTATTTCATGCTGGTGTCGATCAGAATGCTTGGCACACCTATATTAAAATTTCCATGCCTGAATCTTTGTTTCCCTTTCAAGAAGCATTAAGAACGCTCATCACAGCCGCACTTAAAGATCAAACCATTCATATTCATTTTGAGTTTGTTCTGCAAAAAGCGAATACGATTTTTACCTATATTCAAAAAGGCTATCCTCTGTTTGTCAGTGAAAGCAATCAAGTAAAAATTGATCCAATCGTTGAAGACGAGGCCGCTGGTGAAAAATCTGAAATCTATCACGGAAATATTTTTGCTGGCAAGGAATCGGAATTGGATAAACTTGAACAAAGCTTACCAGCGAAAAACAAAAAAAAGAAAGTGGCTTAAAATAAGATTAATTCCCCATGATTGAATTCACATTAGTAAGTCAAATACTCCACAAAATTATCCATGAGAAAGTTCAATTTTCTGATGCATTAAAATTGGGTTTATTAACTGCTAGCAAATCAATCTCGCAAGGTTTAATTCGTTCATTAACAAGCTGTGAACTACATCACCATCGGTTATTGGCTCACTTATGCGACCGCTTTCTTTCTGAGTTGCCTGTTGTAGATCGATATGTTGTACAAACTGCTATCGGTAATAATGTTTTTGTTAAACGAATTCCGCATGAGGCCACTATCCTCTTTCTCAAAGCTTTTTTAAGTGAAAAAAAGATTGCTCAGGATCGAATCGATTCGGTGATCAATTTAGCGTCACCTGGAAGAAATCTAATTGATCCTACCATCAAGGAAAACTCAGTAACCTACTTGGGCATAAAATACAATACACCCGATTGGCTGGTGCAAATGTGGATTAAACATTTTGGGTTTCCACTCACCCTTAAAATTTTATCCACGAATAATAAACCTGTTTTGCAAGCCTGCCGCGTGAACACTTTAAAGATTTCCACAGAAAAGTTGATTGAGCGTTATCCTGAACTGATTGCCACTCCCGTTGAGGATACCGTGATCTATCAAGCCAAAGAACCGTTAAAAAATCATCCGGCCTACGCCAACAATTTAATCTTTCAACAAAGACTTGCTGTTACCGATATCGTGAAACAATTTAGTTTTGATAATGTTAAAGGTGAAATGTTATTAGTCGAAACTAGACCGCAAGCTTTATATTTGGAGTTGCCAATTTATACAGAACAACAAATTAAAATCAATATTGTGACCAATTCAGTTGAAAGAAAGCTCGCCATGCAAAAATCATTACAAGCCTTTGAATTACAAAACGTTTCATTATATGAATCTGAACCCAAAGGTTTAATTACCCATTTATCAAAACCTCAAGACGTCGTCATGGTGGTTCCGCAATGTTCTAAATTTGACTTAATTCGGTCGCTTCCAGATTTTTTCTTTCAATTTCAACAAGAAGAACTTGATTTGCTCATTCAAAATCAACAAGCGGCTATTCATGAAGCGAGTCAATTTGTAGAGGAAGGTGGTTTACTATTCTATGGCGTCAACACACTTAATCATAAAGAAGGAAAGTACTTAATTGCCGATTTCTTGTCAACGCATTCAGCATTTAAGTTAATTCAAGAATTTCAATATTTCCCTTTTGATAAACTAAATACAGCATTGTATGTTGCAGCAATGAGAAAGCAAAAATAATATGGAAAGTATCTTTGGACAAACCTTAGTTCAATTAGAAAATACCCTTGAATCTTGGGGACAAAAGGCCTTTTATGGCAGTGTCATTTACGATTGGATTTATCAAAAGAAAATTCGAAATTTCCAAGCGATGTCAAACTTGAGCCTTGAGCTAAGACAAGCGCTTGAAAAACATTTTCACTTTCAATTACCTGCCATTCATGTTCGCCGTGATTCGTTAGATCGGACAGTTAAATTGCTTTTAAAACTTGAAGATGGATTTTTAATTGAAGCGGTTTTAATGCGATACAACTATGGTAATGTCATCTGTGTTACCACACAGGTGGGTTGTAATATTGGTTGTTCTTTTTGTGCATCAGGCTTATTAAAACGTCAGCGAAATCTAACCGCGGGAGAAATGATTGCTCAGATTGTCGTCATGAATGATCTTTTAGATGCCGAAGGTCGAAAAGAAAGAGTGAGTCATATTGTGGCGATGGGAACGGGTGAACCTTTTGATAATTATGACCATGTGATGAATTTTATTCGCATTGCAAATCATAATAAGGCCTTAGCGATTGGGGCTCGTCATATTACGGTTTCCACCTCTGGTTTTCCTGAAAAAATTAAGCAATACGGGCATGAACCTTTGCAAATTAACTTAGCAGTTTCTTTGCATGCTCCGACCAATGAAATTCGCACACGATTGATGAAAATTAATCAAGCCTTTCCTTTAGAAAAACTCATTCCTGCTATCCAAGATTACCAAACCAATTCAGGTCGGCGCATTACCTTTGAATATATCTTGATTGAAGGCATCAATGATCAAATTGAGCATGCCATTCAGTTGGCGGCTTTAATCAAAGATTTATTTTGTTATGTCAATTTAATTCCTTACAACGCGGTGATGGAGAATGAATATCGTCGCCCCCATCCTCAAGCGGTGAATGCCTTTATGTCAAAATTAATTGAACTCGGAATCAACGCCACGGTTCGCAAAGAATTTGGTCATGATATCGAAGCTGCATGTGGACAATTGAGGGCAAAACATAAGCATGAAGAAACGCGGTAGTTTTGCCTTTAAAACTGATATTGGCAAGGTGAGAACCAGCAATGAGGATCAAGTGGTGGCGATGGTCAATCGCCATCAGGATGTTTTGCTAGGGGTTGCAGATGGGATGGGTGGTCATGCCCGTGGCGATCTTGCAAG
>VHBF01000097.1 GCA_016872075.1 Bacillota bacterium
AGGCAACGATCAAGGACACGACTAAATCCACAATGGGTAAGGCCACCCCAAAGGCGACGAGGACGCTACTGACCAAAGCATCAATCGCGATAAAGATAATTAAACTGACAAAAAAACTCATATCTTTATTTTACTACTTTCTTTTCTAATGCTTGTTTGGCCGCAGCTTGTTCTGCTTTCTTTTTACTGGGACCGGTTCCCGTTCCTAAAACGATGCCATTAAAACTAACTTGGAAGGTAAAACTTTTATCGTGAGCCGGTCCTGATTCATCGACCTTTTCATACGTGACGGCTTCCCGGAATTCTGCTTGCATTTCTTCTTGTAATCTCGTTTTATAATCGGTTAAATCATCCATGCTGACACCAAGAATTAACGGTTTGAAAAAAGAACTGACAAAAGCATACGCTTTTTCAAAACCTAAATCTAAATAGATCGCGCCGACAAACGCTTCAAAAATATCTTCTAAAATTTTATCGCTTTGCTCGACCATTTCTCTTTTAATCGAAGGTCCAATCGTAACATAGTCTGAAACTTTCAGTTCTCTTGCAATCATCACTAGACTATTGGTTTGGACAAACTTTGCCCGCGTTTTACTCAGTTCACCTTGGGACCATTCTGGGTGTAATTGAAAAACGAGATTGGCCACGACCATCGAGATAAACGCATCGCCCATAAACTCTAATCGTTCGTAGTCTTTACCGATACTTTTGCCTGAGGCATTCACAGAAGTATGGGTAAAAGCTAGTTGATAAAGGCCGAGATTACGGGGCTGAAGTTGGAGTTGATCCAGAAGTTGTTGCACTGGTCGCATTCGCAAATCCTTTCTTCATCGTGTCGACAATCTTGGCTTCTGCTAGTTTCTTTCCGACTTCCATCGCGTATGAAAACGCCACGCGGTCGCTACTACCATGAGCTTTGACGATGACGCCATTGAGCCCGAGTAACATGCTGCCACCGGTGGTTCGATAATCCCAACGATGTTGCATGAGTTTCACGCCTTTTTTTGCAAAAAGATATCCAATCATAGAAAAGAGATTTCGTTTAAAGATTTTTTTAATTTCATTCGACATGATTTTAAAAACCCCTTCCGTGGTCTTTAAATACACATTGCCAGTAAAACCATCGGTAACAATGACATCGGCGATTCCACTTAACGATTCTCGTCCTTCAATGTTGCCTTGAAGACCAGGAAAATTCAATGCCTTTAACATTTCTAAAGCTTTTTTACTTTCGGGTGATCCTTTTTTATCTTCAGTGCCATTGGCCATCACATAGACTCGAGGGATTTTATTACCATACACGGCTTGATTAAATAACCGACCCATTTCGGCAAATTGAACCAGATGTTCGGCACTATTTTCATTACTCGCACCAATATCTAATACATTGGTAATCTTGCCAATGGCATTGGGCATCGGGACGATTAAGGCTGCGCGTTCTACTCCTGGAATCAATTTTAATTTTAAAGTGGCTGCTGATAAATAGGCACCAGTGCCACCACAAGAAATCATCGCATCTGCTTTTAAAGTTTCATATAGATCAATCGCCTTCATCATCGAGGATTCTTTCATTCGTAACACATCACGTGCACCTGCTTCCATGGGCACGACATCTCGAGCGTCCACGATCTCGGCAATCCCTTTTAAGCCTTGCAGTTCTTCTTGTTTGCCAACCGCGACTAACCGATATTCACCTGGATTGCGTGCTAAAAATAATTTAACCCCTTCGACTAATTCTGGCGCGCCTTTATCAGCGGCCATCATATCTAAAATGATGGTTTGTTTCATACGATTAACTTTATTTTAGCAAATATCAACCTGGATTAATGAAGTTTTCTTTTTTTATCAAGGAATGAAAGAAAAACAAAACCAATCAAACTTGAGAACAACATAAGATAAATGAATGCGTTAGGATTGGTATCTGGTTGGACATCAAAGCTGAAAGCATAAAGAGGCGTATTACTGCCATTGACTAAAAAATTATTCGCATCAAGGGTCGGATATTTATTCACCAAAAATTCATATCGTAATCTTGCACTGAGAATGGTCGCCTGATTGGTGGTTGTAAAATAATCTTTCATCGCATTGGTTAAATAACCATATTCAGTCGCTAAGCTATTCCAAGGAATATTGATGCCATCAAGAACCGCACAATAAGGTCCTGTGATATCGAGGAAATATTGCCCATACGCTAAAGAAGGATCTTCCACATTACCGGAAGTTAAGGTGTGATCGGCCAAATAAGTTGATGTGTTGATGTTATAAGCAGTCCATTCGGTAGTCGATCCTGTCCATAAGTAAGTGGTGTTACCTTGGTAAACGGAACTTGATCTGACTAAAGTTTTGTCCAATGTACTATAAGCAGATCCGTTAGCTCCAGTGCCGGTCCAAGCAGTTCCAGGATCAGCGCCACCGACGATACCGATTTGGTCTATCAGAACGTTATTTAAATATAAACCCACCGCATCATCCCCATTAAAATTGGCAACACTACTAGCAACTTTATAACCGTGAGCATTAATGATACTTAAGATGCTCGCTTCGATTGATGAGTTATAAATGATAATGACTTCATCGTGAGGTAATGTTCCAGTTAAATCAAGGGTGTTAGTAGCGCTCGCTGCCCCATTCGCGAACAATTTAACTTTATAATCTTCTAAACTAATTGCATCCCCCGTGCCGTTATAAATCTCAACATATCTATTATTGCTAGCACCTTCCATGTATTCGGAAAAAAACAAATCATTGGCAACCGCTAAATTTGCGCCTTGTAACGTTACTTGGATTGCATAGGTTTGACTGACGCCTGCATAGGAAATGGTAATTTGTTGGGTCCCTAAATCCGTTAAATCCGGTGAGCTTGATGTGTAATTCGAACTAGAAATGGTTCGAGTTGATGCATCGGAATAGACCGCATCCACGATTAAGTTATTTTGTTCAAATGTGCCTTGAAATGGAAAAGTGGTGATGACATTGGTCGTCGTTAAACTTAAAGAATTGAGGGTTTTATTTTGCACGGTAATACTAAACGTGATCGTTTTCGTAACCCCACCTTCCCCA
>VHBF01000098.1 GCA_016872075.1 Bacillota bacterium
TATGGTAATCATCTTGGCGATCGGCCATTGAAAATACGGGTTTACCATTTGCAGCTTTCAAAACCTCTTTGGTATTGGTCGCGACCGAAGATCGGCGAGATAAAATCCCATCAATCGTCGACTCAAGAAATCCAAAATCTTCGTAAGCACCGGTAATTCGTAGCACAGGCTCTTTGGATTGAACTTCATCGCCATCTTCAAGCGCTTCAATCTTGAGGTTTTCAGGATGATGGGAAAAGGTATGAATTAAGGCAATCGACTCATCCACACCACAAACTGTTAAATTGGGTTGCCATTGAAAAAATTGCATCGTAACAATTTGTTTTGGCATGAATCGTTCGATAATTGATCGCGTTTTTAAAAAGTAATTAGCAGTGTAAAAACCTTGACGAATCGCTTCTGGAAATTGAAATGTGCGATTGGTTAAGCGCGTGATTTTTTTTGCGCGCTTGAGTTCGATTTCATTGACCATAAAAATCCTTTCCAATTTGAGCATTTTCTGGAAGGATAAAAACTCCGACTTGTGTTTCCGGAAATATGCCTAGCGTTTTTTGAGAGCAAAACATGCCTTGAGACTTCTCTTTCATCATCAGCCCTTCTTCGATCATCTGACCGTCATTTAACATTGCACCTGGTAAGGCGACTACAACGCGATGATTTGCTTTAACTTTTGAAGAATTCGTCACCACCTGGATAGGCTCCTGACCAAGATTAACTTGGCATATCCATAACGCATCTGCATCGGGATGAGCTTCAATCGCAGTAATTTCCCCAATGTTAAATCCTGAATGAAACGGGGGTAAAACATAGGCAAGATTTTGTTTTAAAAAATGTTGATTGAGGGTATCAATCTGATGCATTGAAAGTTGACGAATCACACCAGTTTTCAGATTGGGTAATAGTTTCAAAGGCTGATAAACATTGATGCCAATTAGGATGTCATGATGATAAATCATCACCAAATTCAATTTTTTAACATGGTGTGTTGGTGGTAAAAAAGGTTTGATATAAATCGCAAGCTGATCGCCTAAAGTCTGAGGTTGATAAACGTAATTAACCATGGTGATCTGCCTTTGCAAGATTTTCAAGCAAAGAGGTATTGAGGTGTTTCAACATCATCAATAACGTTTTTTTACTGGCGTCAAAATCACGTGTATCTAAGATCGTTTGGGATGAGTGAATACTACGGGCAACAATACAGTGCGTCAGCGTCATAATCCCAGCTAAGTTTTTGTGAACAGCACCAGCATCGGTCCCACCGGGTGAAGAATAAAATTGGAAAGGTACCTTAGCCGTTTTAGCCATTTGCTCTTGCCATGCTAATAATGTTGGGCGCGCGATCATGGAAGCATCGATGTAACGTAACAATAATCCACCGCCTAATTGGCCTTGTTCACTAGCATCTCCACTTGAATCTCTGGCGGGGGAACAGTCCAAAATAATCGCCAAATCAGGCGCAATCATCGTTGAAATCGTCGTCGCACCTCTTAGGCCAACTTCTTCTTGCACCGATGCCCCAATATAAAGATCATAAGGTAATTCCTTATTTTTTAACGCTTCTAAAATACTTAAACCCATGACCAAACTATAGCGATTATCAAATGCCTTACCAAGAATTCTAGTTCCACCTTGTAAAACAGCAAAATCGGTAGCATAGGTTACCATATCACCTGGTTTTACACCTTGCTTTAAGGCTTCTTCTTTATGGGTAAATCCAAAGTCGACAAAGACACTTTCTACAGTAGGAATACCTTGTTGAACATCCTTTAATAAATGCGGAGGAGTGGTGTCAATTGCACCCAAAAAAACCTTACCAGTTCGTGTGGTTAAGTGCATACGTTGTGAAGTAAGTGCTAAGTTATTAATTCCACCAATCGGCACAATTTTAATCATGCCATTGGCCTGAATATGACTCACCATAAATCCAACTTCATCCATATGCCCAAGAATTAATACTTTCTTAGCATTCAAAACTTTACTTTTTTTAAAGGCAAAAACACTGCCTAAGTGATCGGTTTGGGTTTTAAAACCTAGGGATTCATAAGTTTTTAATAAATAAGCGGCTACTTGATTTTCTTGACCGGAAATTGCATTTAGTTCAGATAAAACTTTAAATAGTTTTAACTCTTTTGGATTTAGCATGGTTACTCCTTTTGCGCAATAAGTCGGTAAATGGGTTCGGAGGCTTTACGAAAAAAACTCTCATATTCAGTCATGATATCGTTGGATTCAACCTGTAAATAAGGCTGCTGAATCTCAATCATATTATAAGACATTTGTTTAAGATTCCCTAAAGAATACATAAATAAATCCAAGTTGTCTGTTTTTAAGAAAATTCTTCCTTTTGCTTTAAGAATGCGCGTCATTTTTTGTAGATTACCCAAGGCAGTTAGGCGGCGTTTATGATGCCTTAATTTCGGCCAAGGATCAGAAAAATTCAAATAGATTTCATCAAAAAATTGATCAGGAATACTGAATGAGGCTTTGGCAAAATCACCTAAAACCAATTGGATGTTCATCGGCTTATTAATTAAGACTTTTTTCAACGCAAAAGCAATGACAGTAGTCACCCGTTCAATTGCATAAAAAAAAGTTTGGGGTTGTTGCAAACTTTTTCCAATGATAAAATCTCCCTTTCCTGTCCCAACCTCTAGGGCATAATGGTGAAATCCTGGTCTTGTCAGGAATGGGTCTAAATCGGTTTGCACATATTCAGGATGGTCGGCAATTAATGGTTTAGCCCAAGGCTTACTTTTTAAGCGCATGCAGTTGGCCTAAATCATAAATCGCTCTTGCATAAATGGCCATGGAATTGGTGTAATCTTCAAGATCAATTTTTTCATCATTTTCATGTATGAAATCTTCTTTATTCGGAAATTTACTACCAAATGCAACGGTATTTTTTGCTTCTTTAGCATAGGTACCACCACCAATGGTGATCATCGGGGTGACGTTGTCCCCAGTTTCAGTTTGATAAGCTTTGAGTAAGGTTTGAATCATTGGGGTTTTTGGATCAAACACGAGCATGGGAGAGGTTGATAAA
>VHBF01000099.1 GCA_016872075.1 Bacillota bacterium
TTGGCCACGGTTGCAAACCGAATCATTTACCTTACAGAAGACAAAGTCTATGACAAACGAATGAGTTATGATGAATTTATCGATTGGGCAGAAAAAGAAGGTATCTTCTAGGGATATTTGTTATAATTTTTTTATCAGAAATCTGATTGATTTCTTGGAGATAGAAGATGAAGTTACACTATTTAGGGATCGTGCCCTTTATCCTCACGATATTGTCAGGGTGTCAAAATTCCGCAGACTACGTCAATCTTTATACGGATCGCCATTACGAGGTTGATCAAAACCTTTACGATGCGTTTGAACTAGCGACAGGTATTCATGTTAACGTTGTCAAATTAGAAGCAGATCCTTTGTTAACTAGACTGGAAACGGAAGGGGCTGGCACCCTTGCAGATTTAGTATTTTTGACGGATGCAGGGCGATTAGGTCGAGCCAAGGCAAAAGGCTTATTACAATCCTTAGGTGATGAATCCTTTTTCAATCTGGTGCCCAACTACATGCAAGATGAGGACCGGCAATGGATTGCTTTAACCAAACGGGCACGTATTTTTGTTTACAATCCAGAAATAACCGATCCCTCATCTTTATCAACTTATGAAGCCTTAGCCCAACCTCAATGGTATGAAAAAATTGCGGTGCGTAGTTCAAGTCATGTGTATAATCAATCGCTAGTCGCGGCGATGATTGAAGAAATTGGCGAAAATTTAACGCGAGATTGGCTCAACGGTCTCGTTCATAACTTTGCCATAAGAGATCCATTAACGAATAGTAAACATCCTGTGGGAAATGATCGTGACCAAGCAAAAGCAGTTTACAACGGCATTGCGGAAGTCGCCATCATGAACTCCTATTATTTTGGAAAAATGTTGTATTCAGAAGACCCGAGTGAAGTTGAAGTCGCAACTTCTTTATCGGTTTATTTTCCCAATCAATCGAGTTTTGGTACCCACATTAATATTTCTGGCATGGGGCTTACACGATATGCAAACCGAGTGGAACATGCCAAACGGTTAATTGATTTTATGTTAACGATCGATTCGCAAAGAATTTTCGCCGACGCAAACTATGAATATCCTGCAAGATTGAATCTTGAGCCCCATCCATTACTAGCCTCTTGGGGAACTTTTGAAGAGCAAGATATTCCCTTATCAGCGCTGGCTTTACGAAGTCAAAGTGCCTTTCAATAGATGCTAGAAGCGGGTTGGCAATAATGCGGCGATATCGCATTAATCCCTTTACGTTGGTGACGGTAATTGCCTTTGTTTTTGTTTGCCTATTCTTATGGCAATTTATTCCCCCACTCTTTGCCGTTGCCAGGCCGATGTGGTCTTGGATGCAATCCTATTGGTTTCCAGATGTTTTAATCCAAACCTTTACGTTAGTGTTGGGCACCTTATTACTCAGTTCATTTATCGGTGTATCCTTGGCATATTGGATGAGTTTTTATCGCCTACCCTTTGCAAGACTTTGGGATATGCTATTAGTCGTACCACTAGCAATTCCTAGTTATTTATTAGGATATATTTACGTGGATTTATTCAGTGGCCCTTGGTATCAACCCTTTGTCGTGATTACGAATTTACCTGGTGCCATTCTCATTTTTTCCTTGACGCTCTATCCTTATATTTATTTAGCAATTCGTTCGTTTTTAAGTAAGCAACCGCAAACGATGTTTGCCTCTGCACAAAATTTAGGGGTCAACTCCCTGACCATGTTTTGGAAAATTATTTTTCCTTTACTTAGACCTGCTTTAATTGGCGCGATGGTGTTAGTGACCATGGAAGTTTTGAATGATTATGGCTTGGTTCAATATTTTGGTTTGCGCGTCTATGCGACCACCATTTTTCAAGCATGGTTTAACGGCAACGATTTAAATACTGCTGTCAGATTCTCCGTCCAGTTAATTGCCTTTATTGTGGTGATTCTTTGGTTAGAGGCGAGTTTAAGAAAATCGTTTAAATATAGTTATTCAACGACGCAAATCAAACCATTGATGAAGAAAGCATTACCGCTTTCAACTGCATGGTTATTTTATGGCATCGCCACACTCACATTGATCTTGGCACTGGGGATTCCTTTGGTGCAATTAATCTTGTGGTTACCGAATGTACCATCCACAATTTATGCTCGAGATTTTTGGGATGGTTTGTATTCCACGATCATCATGGCGTTTTACCCGACCATCATCATTATCATCTTGGCTTTAATCATCATCAATTTTCAAAGGCTGATGCCAAAACCTTGGAAAAAATGGATTCAACGTATCTTGACCTTGGGTTATGCGCTACCAGGTGCGGTCATTGCAGTCGGCATGATTTTGATGTGGAATCCTTTTGATCGATGGCTCCAAGAAGTTTTGAATACAAATTCGCGGTTTGTTTCCGGATCGTTGTTGTTGCTAACGTTTGCCTTGGTCTTAAGATTTTTTGCAGTGGGTAGTAATATCATTGAGGGAACTTATCATAAAATAGGGATGAAATATACCGTGGCAAGTCACGCATTAAAGACCGGTTATCTTCGGACGCTTTTTGCGATTGATTTGCCTTTGATTAGCCATGGTGTGATTGCAGCCTCACTCATCGTGATGGTCGATTTATTGAAAGAATTACCTTTGACTTTAATCTTGCGACCGTTTAATTTTCAAACCCTTGCAACTTATTTATATCAATACGCTGGGGATGAACAAATTAACTTGGCAAGTCCGATGGCCTTAACGTTAATCGTCTTAACGACCGGTGCAGTCGTATTTGCCAGTGATATGATATTGAAGGTAAACACCTATGAGTCTTAATATTCAACACTTGCAATTTCGTTATAAACCAACAGTGCCTTTAATCGAAAATCTTTCTCTCAAGATCGAATCGGGGCAGATTGTTGCCCTCACCGGCATTAGTGGATGTGGTAAATCCACCCTCATTCAATTGTTATTGGGTACTCTTAAGCCATTAAAAGGTGAGAT
>VHBF01000100.1 GCA_016872075.1 Bacillota bacterium
TGGTTTTAAAGTTGATGCAACTTGGAATGAATATCAAATTAAAGTCCCCAAGGAAGTTCCACCCATATTAGAAAAAATATCCCAACGCGTTCTAGAAAGAAACAATTTACACCTAGTAAAAGTTAAATCAAAGAAATTTAAGGTTTTAGCCCCTTATATCAAACAGATTTTCCAACTCATGAATAAAACCTATGATCATCTTTATGGATATGTGCCTGTGAAAGAAGATTTAATGGATATGCTAGCAAAACAATACATACCTTTAGTGAATTTAGACTATATTCAATTAGTTTGTGATGCTCAAGAAAAAGTAGTAGCTTTTGGTCTGATGATTCCTTCACCCGTTGATGCCTTAAAACGTTCAAAGGGTCATTTATTCCCATTTGGTTTCATTGATTTTTTCTCACAGTTAAAGAAAAGTAAGGTGTTGGATATGTTATTGGTTGCCGTTGAACCATCCCTTAAAAATTCAGGCGTTTTAGCACTGGTATTTACGGAGGCAATCAAGAATGCCGTCAAGAATGGGATTCAATATGCTGAAACTGGCCCTGAACTTGAAAATAATCAACATGTTCAATCCTTATGGAAAAACTTTGAACACCGGCATCACAAGACTAGAAGTGCTTTTGTGAAAGATATTATCTAGATGCAGACAAAGCGGTATACGTCTTGGCATCATGGTTTCTTCCTTAAGCTATTTCGGTTAGTTTTTGGGCCATGGTTTCGCCTTTACTACCATTTTTCTGCAAAGAGAATTCCAATTAAAAAGACAGGTCCCTATTTAATTCTTGCCAATCATACAGCAGAATTTGACATTATTTTTCTTGATATGTTATTTGATGCGCCATTATATTTTGTCGCCAGTGACCAACTCTTAAATTCTGGCAAAGGTAGCTGGTTTTTAAAAACCTTCTTCAATCCAATTCCCAAAAGCAAATCGGTTGCCGACCTTAGTTTGGTAAAACGAATTAAATCCGTGATCAATGAAGGTGGCAATGTTTGTATTTTTCCTGAAGGCAATGCAACGATGAATGGCGGACCTTCATCGATTCCTGAAGGGATGGGTCGATTAATTCAATTTTTAAATATTCCCGTAAAATTCATCAAAATTGAGGGGTTATATTTATCCGCACCTCGCTGGGCTTATCACCGAAAATTCGGGCCCTCAAAAATGAGTGAAATCACCACGATTTATCCAAAAGATTTCAAACTTATGTCCGCAGAAAAACTTGAACAACTTGTCAAAGACCATTTATATATCACTGCATATCAACAACCCTTGGGACTTTATCAGGGCCGCAACCTTGCCGAAGGTTTACACAAACTTATTTTTACCTGCCCTGGTTGCCAAACCCTTTTTAGCACCTACAGTCAAGGTAATCGATTGAAATGTCGCCAATGCGAATTAGATGCAATTTATAATGAAAAAGGATTTTTAACCCTAAAGCAAACCACTGACAATCTAATCAACCATGATCACCTTAATTTGCAAAGATTTCATCAAAAGATGTTAACAACATATCAAAATTTTAAACTTGAATACCCTTGTGAACTTTCTTTTTGGCAAGATGATCAAAAACGTCGAAGTCAATTTAAACCTTCCATCATGAAAATAAGCAAAGTTGGTGTAAAATTTAAATTAGGAACGCGATGGATTCATCATCCTTTCAATCAAATTTTTTCCGAAGCCATTCAAGTTCGAACCAAGTTGTTAATCTATCCAAAAAAAGGTCCTATGTTACTCGTCCGTTTTTCAAGATCCATTTCAACTTATGGACTACTCAATGTTATCAAGTGGTATAAGCACTTAACATTAAAGGGGGAAACTTATGCAGATTTTAGCAAACGTTCAGCCATTACCTTTTTGGGACTTTAATTTTTATTGGAGCAGTGTGATTCAATTTGCCATCATCATGGCTGTTTTGTTACTGGCCAATGTCTTAAGACGGAAATTAAAGTTTTTAAAAGCCTCATTATTACCCGTTGCTGTGATTGGTGGGTTTTTGGGCTTAATCATAAAGTACCTATTGAATGGCAGTGATATGTCGATTGCCAATCTTCAAATCGATTCCACGAGTTTATTTGATGCTAATGCTTTGAGTGCCTTTACGTATCATGCGATTGCCATCGGCTTTGGTGCGCTAACTTTAAAAGGCATTGATCGCCTTTATGAAGGCAAGGTACGCAATAAGCCTCTTGCCGTCAAAAGTGGCATGGTGATTGTCAATTCCTATTTGATTCAAGGAATCTTTGGATTGATTGTGACGATCGTTTTAAGTTTCGTTTTCACAAATATTCCATCTTATGCAGGTTTTTTATTACCGATGGGCTATGGTCAAGGACCGGGCCAAGCCTTGAATGTTGGGGCAGTATTTCAAGGCGTTGGTTTTGCTTTTGGTCGTGATTTTGGATTATCCATTGCTTCGATTGGGTTCTTAGCAGCTTCATTGGGTGGCGTCATTTACTTACGAAAACTAAAAAGATTAGGCATCTTAAAAGCGGTTGAAGATACCTCGATGGAAAGTAAAGAAGAATCAACGATTTTGGAAGGAAATGGCCAAATTCCACTTGTAGATGCAGTTGATAAATTAACAGTCCAAATTGCGATTATTTTCTTTGTTTATGGTTTATCTTGGTTATTTATTTACGTGATGGAACAACTCATATTGGATAGTGGGGTTGCCTTTTTAATCAATAATTTAAGACCTTTGCTGTATGGCTTTAACTTTATCATCGTGGTTTTTGTAGCCTTATTCTATAAAGTGATAACCCGAACCCTTCTCAAAGCCAAATGGATGAAACGTATTTATACCAATGATTTCTTGCTCAACCGCATCGCTGGTTTAGCTTTTGATGTGATGATGATTGCCTCGATAATGGCAATTGATGTGACACTGGTTGGAGATCCAGGATTTTTA
>VHBF01000101.1 GCA_016872075.1 Bacillota bacterium
ATGTTTTTGAAGAAGGTGTCTATGGGTTACCACTGACGCAGAACTTCTGGGTCACATTTTATCGTCGCGATATTATGGAATCGATTGGTGTTGATAGCATCCCACAAACCTGGGATGAGATGATTGGCATTTTACCTTTATTGCAAAGTTATGGTTTGAATTATTTCTTACCTCTTTCTCAATATTCTGGATTAAAACCATTTGTTGCCACCTTACCTTTTATCCATCAATTTGGTGGTCAACTTTATGCGGAAGATGGCATGAGTACGACCATTAATGAGGAAGATACTTTAAAAGGCATTACGTTGATGGCAGAACTTTTTACCCTTTATAACATTCCCAAATTTGTCGCTAGTTTTTATAATCAATTCCGTTATGGAACCTTACCGATTGGCATTGGTGATTTAGGAACGTACTTACTTTTATCGAGTGCTGCTAGTGAACTGGATGGTTTATGGGCGATGGATTTACATCCTGGATACCGCGATCCAGCAACGCAAGTCATTAACCGTTCAAGTGCGACTGGTGCTCAAGGTTCGATGATTTTAGCCAATACGAATTTACCGGATGACAGTTGGGATTTCTTATCCTGGTGGATTTCGACACCGATTCAAACCTTATTTGGTTCGACCTTACAAAGCACCTATGGCAAAACGTATTTCTGGAACTCTGCCAATTTAGAAGCGTTTGCTGAATCCAGTATGCCCCAAGAATATAAGTCGGTGGTCTTAGCGCAATGGGAATATGCCTTAGAAGCAAGTCGCATTCCTGGTACTTATATGGTGGAACGTGAATTATCCAATGCTTGGACCAATATTGTGTTCCAAGGCATTAATCCTCGCAAAGCAATTGATGAAGCGGTCAGAATTTCCAATCGCGAAATTATTTATAAGATGGCGGAATTTGGTTACACCTTCCAAGGGGAAATTTTAAAACCTTATCCCGTGCCGACGATTGACAATATTGATTGGTGGTTAACCCAACATGCTTAATCGGATGCTAGATCGGATGAATCGCCCTGCTTGGTTTATTTTTCCTTATTGGTTTTTATTTGCGGTCTTTATTGTGGTCCCAGTTGTCGCGGCGATCGGCTTATCTTTTACCTTCTTTAATTCCATCCAAACCCCTACCTTTATCGGCATCACCAATTATATTGAACTGATTACCCTCGACACCGTCTTTATGCGATATGTCTTGCCTAATACGCTTCGATTTGCGTTTATTGTCGGTCCTGTGGGGTATTCTTTATCGTTTATGGTTGCGTGGATGTTATCGCATTTACCCAAAAGACCAAGAACCATCTTGGCGATTATCTTTTATTCGCCGTCTTTAACTGCTGGGGTTGCCATGGCAGCAATGTGGCGCATTATCTTTTCTGGGGATGCCCAAGGTTACTTGAATGCGATTATGTTGGATTTAGGTTTGATTGTTGAACCGATTCAATTTTTACAAAATCCAGATATGCTGATGACCATCATGATTGTGGTGTCATTATGGAGTTCTATCGGGGTTGGTTTCTTAGCAATGCTTGCTGGGATTTTAAATGTGGATCGTACCCTATATGAAGCAGCTTATATCGATGGCATCAAAAATTGGTTCCAAGAAATTATTTATGTCACCATCCCAGCGATGAAACCCCAAATGATATTTGGGGCGGTCATGGCAGTCGTTGGCACTTTCCAAGCTGGGGCCATTGGTGTTGCCTTGTCAGGAACCAATCCTACGCCAAATTACGCCGGTCAACTGATTGTGAATCATATTGAAGACTTTGGGTTTATTCGCTATATGATGGGTTATGCTGCGAGTATTTCTGTGATTCTTTTGTTAATGGTGTACGCCATTTCTAAAGTAACCTGGAAATTTTTAGGAGAAAAAGATTAATGGCCTCAAAATTTTTAGGAACACAAATTAATCCGGACCGTTTCCATAAAGGACAATTGCTCTTTTTCATCATCTTAATTTCCTTTTCTGTTTTGATGATCTTACCAATTTTATTTATCATCAATCACGCTTTTAAACCGCAATCGGAACTCTTTGCTTATCCACCTGCTTTTTTTGTGCAAAATCCGACGCTTGATAATTTTATTGAACTAGCAAGATTAGTGTCGACGTCTGGCGTGCCTTTTTCTCGTTATGTTTTAAATAGTGTATTCATTACAGGCGTGGGCGTTGGCTTAGCCATCTTATTTACCGCTTTATCCGCATACGGATTAGCAAAATTACATTTCAAAGGCAAAAAATTACTGTTTGAAATTAATACAATCTCCTTAATGTTTGTGCCAATTGCCGTGCAAATTCCTCGCTATATCGTGGTCGCTCAGTCAGGAATGATTGATACCTATTTTGCGCATATTTTCCCTCTGATTACCATGCCAGTAGCGATGTTTTTAATTAAACAATTCATCGATCAAATCCCCAATGATTTTATTGAAGCTGCTCGTATTGATGGCGCCAGTGAAATGCAAATTTTCTTTAAAGTGATTATGCCAATGATTGCACCTGCGGTTGCCACCGTTGGAATTTTAGCATTCCAATTAATTTGGAATGATACTTCAACCTCGACACTATTTATCAATGACGAAAGTTTAAGAACACTCGCATTCTTTTTACAAACTTTAACCTCTGGAGTTGGTAATACGGTTGCCGGACAAGGAATGGCAGCCGCTGCATCTTTATTAATGTTTATTCCTAATTTAGTATTATTCGTTATTTTACAAAGCCAGGTGATGTCGACCATGGCACACTCGGGGTTGAAATAAGATGAAGCGTTGGTTATCACTGGTCATCCTTGCCAACTTAGGTTTGTTGATGCCTCAACGAACGGTTTACCCAACCCTTGCCGATAA
>VHBF01000102.1 GCA_016872075.1 Bacillota bacterium
AACATCATTAGCAACCCGGTGGATGCGATTTAAACGGAGAAAAAATCTTTAGTTGAATCCATGAATAGATTTCTCTAACTTGGCCATACATCTTTAAATAATCGCGAACCAGCGGATGCGAATCCACTTGAATTTTAACTTGGTGAAGTTCTGCTCTTGCTCTCAATAAATGGGGACTATCATCGCCATAGCTTTCCCACATCGATTGGTAATTAGCCTGTGACCTTTGGTAATGTTCACTTAAGGCAAGTAAGGTTTGATTTTGGCTGAGTTGTTTATCAAGTTGGTTTAGCAAAACAACACGATCATCCTCTTCTAATGCTTCTTTTAAATCTCGAGCAAGGGTAATTAATTCTGCATAACTCATAAACCTACTTTAACACAATTAATTCGCTGCCGAATGATGAAAAATTATGATAAAGTGAAAACTATGAAAACCCTAAAAGTCATTCAAGATCCCAATCCAATTTTAAGAAAAAGGGCGTTACCTGTTTCCCTGCCTCTATCCGAGGAAGATTCTAACCTCTTAAAGGGGCTATTAAAATATGTTCATCAATCGCAGGACAAAACGTATGCTGAAAAACATCAAATAAGAGAAGGCATTGGCCTAGCTGCCCCGCAAGTTGGTATCAGCAAACGCTTAACTGCAATTAGCTACCAAAGAGGCGAGATAAAAACTGAATACATGCTTGCCAATCCGATTATTGTTTCGCAATCCGTCAAACAGATTGCCTTGACGAGTGGTGAAGGTTGTTTATCGGTGCCTTCAGAACATCCTGGTTATGTCTACCGGGCAAATAAAATTACAGTAAAAGCATTTGATTTGATTCAAAATAAAGAAATATTAATTCATGCTGAAGGATTTGATGCGATAGTTTTACAACATGAAATCGATCACTTAAATGGCATTTTGTTTTATGACTATTTAGATAAAAAAGACCCATTTAAAGAAAAATCTAATTCAATCCTTCTGTAACAAAATTCGCTTTACAATTAGATTTTGATTGATTATACTTTACTTAATTAAGACGATGCATAGATTCATTATGTTCATCAAAGGAGTTTTTTATGGCGTTTAGTGCTGGTCTAGAAGGCGTGTCTATTTTTGCCCTCGGGGGTTTGGGGGAAGTAGGTAAAAACACTTACGGAGTTGAATCGGAAAAAACATTAATTCTTATTGATGCTGGAGTCAGGTTTCCAGAAGAAGATTTACCAGGCGTTGACTATGTGATTCCAGATTATTCTCACATTAAAAATAATCAAAGAAAATTTAGAGCGTTAATTGTCACACATGGCCATGAAGACCATATTGGTGGTATTCCTTTTTTAGTCCAACATGTCTTTGTTCCCGTGATTTACGCGCCACGCCTTGCCGCTGCATTTATCCGGCATAAACTGCAAGATCAAAGAATCAAAGAGCCTGTGAAAATTGTGGAATATGATGAGGATACCATTCTTAATATCAATGAGTTTAAAATTTCCTTTTTTAGCATGACTCACTCAATCCCCGATTGTTTTGGGGTATGTGTAGACACCCCGGAAGGTAGAGTTGTCACGACTGGTGATTTTAAGATCGATTTAACGCCCGTTGGTGCGGAAATTAATCTTGGAAAAATTGCAAAACTTGGCACCGAAGGTGTTGATCTTTTATTGTCTGACTCTACCAACGCTGAAATCGAAGGCTATACCCCTTCTGAACGAAGTGTGATTTCCGCAATCAATGATATTTTTGAAAACGCGAGTGGTCGGTTAATTGTTTCAACATTTTCCAGTAATATTTCTCGCATTCAACAAATTGTTGAAGCGGCGGTCAATCATAAAAAGAAATTAGTCATCATCGGACGTTCCATGGAAAACGCTGTCAGCATGTCTCGACAATTAGGTTACATTAAAATACCGGATTCATCGATTGTGGCATCCGATGATATTAGAAGCCTAAGACTTGAAGAAACGGTGATTATTTGTACCGGATCCCAAGGCGAACCAATGGCAGCCTTATCCCGGATTGCCAAAGGTGATCACCGCCAAGTTAAAATTGTTCCAGGCGACACTGTTGTTTTTTCTTCAAGCCCAATTCCTGGAAATGGTCTCAGTATCAATCGAGTGGTTAATCAATTGACAAGGGCAGGGGCTAATGTTTTAACCAATTCGATCTTATTTAATGTTCACTCCTCAGGGCATCCAGCCAGGCAAGAACTTCGGTTGATGTTAAAACTATTTAGACCGCGGTATTTTATGCCGATGCACGGTGAGTATCGGATGTTAAAACTACATACAGAGATTGCAGAAACCTTAGGGATTCCTAAACAAAATTCTTTTATCTGTCGCAATGGCGATATTTTAAAATTAAAAAATCATCAAATCTCGCGCGGTGGAGAAGTACCAGCAGATGCAGTTTATATTGACGGAAAAGACATTAATGGATTATCGACTGCGGTTATCCGAGACCGAAAGATTTTAGCGGATGATGGTGTGGTATCAGTCTCGGTTGTGATTGATGCCAAGCAAAATCAATTGTTAATCAAACCTACCATTACCGCTCTGGGATTTGTTTTCCAATCGGCCAATGACATGCTTAAAAATGCTGAATTTAAATTAGAAGAACGCCTCAAGTCATTGATGAAAAATCGCGTTTCTTTCTCAGAATTAAAGAACACCATTAAAGAAGTAGTCGGTAAGTATTTATTTATCAAAACCCAAAGGAATCCGATGATTATTCCAGTGATTATGAATCGCAATTTGCCTAATTAAATGTTTTTAACAAAGGTCTTTTTTAACGTATCAAAATAAGGATTTTGTTGTTGATGAAACAGTCGGAATGTTTTTTTGCTCGTTTTTAC
>VHBF01000103.1 GCA_016872075.1 Bacillota bacterium
GAGACACAATTATTACCCCATTACAAAGCCGGTTAATTGGTCGATTCACCGTCCGAGATGTAATCCATCCAAAAACCAAAGATGTCGTGGTTCCAGGGGATCATCTCATGGATGAACGTGATGCGAAAAAGATTGTGGATGCAGGTGTCACGGACGTTGAAATTCGCTCGGTGTTAGGTTGTGAAACCAAAGGTGGGATTTGCCAAAAGTGCTACGGTCGTCATCTTGCTACCGGTAAATTAGTAGAGATCGGTGAAGCAGTTGGCATCATGGCCGCCCAATCGATTGGGGAACCAGGTACGCAATTAACGATGAGAACGTTCCACGAAGGTGGGGTTGCCGGTCGTAACATTACGGACGGGTTACCACGTGTGGGCGAAATTTTTGAAGCACGCCGTCCTAAAGGTGAAGCGGTCATTGCCTCGATTAGTGGCAAAGTTAGCAACATCGAAGATAATAATGGTCGTTATAAAGTCACGGTTACCAATGAGTTAGAAACGCAAGCGTTTGATACCCCATTTGGTTCTCGTTTACGTGTCAAAGTTGGCGATAAAGTTGCCGCAGGTGCCAAAATATCTGAAGGGGCGATTTATCCAAAAGACTTATTAAAATATGCGGATATGAACGCCGTGCAAAAGTACATTATTAAAGAAGTACAAAAAGTTTATCAATCTAACGGTGCCAGTATTGCCGATAAACACATTGAAGTCATTATCCGCCAAATGACTCGCAAGGTGTTGATTATCGATGGCGGTGACACCGACATGTTAACCGGATCCAAAGTGGACATTACCACCTTTACTGAAAAGAATGAAATTGCCTTACTATCCGGTAAAAATCCCGCAGTGGCCATGCCAAGATTATTAGGGATTACCAAAGCCTCATTAGAAACCGAATCCTTCTTATCGGCAGCCTCGTTCCAAGAAACCACGAAGGTTTTAACCGATGCAGCAATTAAAGGTAAGACGGATATTCTCCACGGTCTAAAAGAAAACGTTATCACTGGTAAATTAATTCCCGCTGGTCGAGGTTTACTTGATGATGCGACGAAAACATCGACTACGGAAACCTTCTCAGTGGAACAATCCATGCGTCAAATTCGCGCCAACTATCGTTCAAATGATGAACAATATTTGGAAAAATTTGAAGACTTTCTAGAAGATTAATTTCTCAATATACAAAAGAAGACGAGCGAGAATCTCTCGCTCGTTTTTTATTTTTTGTTATGATAAACCCATGGTGAAACATTTACTTATTTTTACTTACTTATCCTCACTAAGTTTATTTTCCATGAATGCCACGCTTCAACCTGTGGTTTTGACTGGGCCCACTTATCGCGATGTGCGCATTCAAGAAGGTTATAAGACCGTCATGCCCACAACCGGAGATATCAAGATGTTGGTTATCCCGATTAACTTTTCTGATGCGAGTTGCGATCTGATTATTGAAGGCTGTGAACAAACAAGACAAAATATCAATCAAGCTTTTTTTGGTGAAGCCTCGACCATGCGATGGCACTCCGTGGCTTCTTATTATCGCCTGTCAAGTTATAACCAGCTCCGAATTGATGGGATGGTCACCAATTGGTTTACTCCGTCCATCACTGCTGTTGCTTTATCAGAGAATCGTGGGTTATTGGGATCCCAAGTCATCCAACCAGCGCTTGAAAAATTTAAGTTAGATCATGCCAATGCGGTGACAGATTATGATCAAGATCAAGATGGATTTCTTGATGCT
This sequence comes from Bacillota bacterium, assembly GCA_016872075.1. Lineage (GTDB taxonomy): Bacteria > Bacillota_I > Bacilli_A > RFN20 > CAG-826 > UBA970. The sequence goes on from VHBF01000103.1 coordinate 1,738, forward strand.
GTTTATTTTATTTATTCATTACCATTTGATCCTCAAGAGGAAATTTATGGTGAAGATAAGGATGTCTTTTGGGCATTTGTCGCCTATCAAGGTGGTCAAGCCAATCTTGCCAATCCCAGTTTATTTCATTACGGTTGGAGTAGTTACCAATTTATGTATGAAGACGGGACCTATCAAAGAAGCGACAATGGCAAAGTGATCTGGGATGATAACGATGAACCTATCTTTCTACCTCATCTCGATTTATTCGGCCAAAGACAAGTGGATGCCCATGTTTTCATTCATGAGGTAGGACACTTATTAGGGTTACAAGATTACTACACCTATGATCGAGATGCAGGAGATTGGGGACCATCTGGCGCGCTTGATATGATGGATTATAATCTTGGTGATCATAATGGATTTTCGAAAATGGCTTTAGGATGGGTCCAACCTTATGTTGCCAATCGGCTAATTCAATCCGTCACCTTACCCGCATTATCCGAAACGCCAAGGATTCTAATTTTACCGAAAGCAACGTTAACCACAATGATGGATGAATATATCCTCATCGAATTTTATCAACCGACAGGTTTAAATCAAAAAGATAGTCAAGAAGCTTATGCCGGGCGTTACCCAAGAATGTTTACCCAACCAGGAATCAAAATCTATCATATCGATGCGCGTATTGCCCAACTGATCGTCACTTCGCAAGGTTTGAGACTAAATGGATTTGTCACCAACATGCAAACCTCTGGCTATCGATATCAGATCGCCCACAATAATACCGTTTCTCGAAATGCAACCGGCACGAATCCAAACCATAAACTTATCCATTTACTAGAAGCATCTGGCATTAATACATTTCGTCACGGTGGTTTTGCAACGAATGCCACCTTATTTCAAACAGGAGCAATTTGGAATACCGATACAAACCCATATCTAATGAACGATGGCACCCGCTTGCCTTGGGAATTAACGATTGGTGTCATCAGTCAAGATGGTGTGCAACTTAGTTGGCGATTTATCGCTTAACAAAACCCTTGCAAATTTAGGAATCCATTTATATAATCTTCTCGTGCCTATGGAATGACCTG
>VHBF01000104.1 GCA_016872075.1 Bacillota bacterium
ATCTTCTGCAGAAGCATTACTACTCGCTATTTTTAAATTATTAATAATGGTTTTAGAGAAGAGAAAGGGTTCTTGAAGCACGGTAGCGATTTGGCGACGAATGTGTTCTTTGGCAATGGTTTTTAGTTCATGCCCATCGATTTGGATTGAGCCAGAAGTATAGTCATATAACCGCGTAAGTAAGTGAGAAATCGTTGATTTTCCTGATCCAGTTTTTCCCATGATTGCAACGGTTTCTCCAGGTTGAATGAATAAACTAAAATCTTTGATGACAACTTCATCACTATCATCGTAGTTAAAAGACATATTTTTAAATTCAATACCACCTTTGATTGTTGGACGTTGTCCGGATTCAATATCCTCGAGTGGTTGGTTCAAAATGTTATTGAGACGATCAATAGACGCCATCGCTTGAGCGAGGTTAGATAAGGTCATCGCCACATCTCGAACTGGCCATACCACTTGACCAACGAACTGTAAGGCCACCACAAATGTTCCAACAGAGATATCACCACTTACTGCTAAATAGACACCAAATGCTGAAGTTAAAGCAATTTGGCCAAAGACTAAAATATCCGTAGAGGAAAAGAAGAAAGAACTGGTTAAACGCCACTTGATAAATTTCTTGCGGTAGTCATTTAAATGGTCTTTAAAATCTTTAATCTCATATGTTTCATTATTAAAAGCTTTAACCAGTCGAATTCCAGATAACGTTTCTTCAATCTTTGCTGAAACCAATCCATCGCTGTCTTCCGTCACTTTAAAAAGTTTTCTAACACGTTTGATTAGCACGAATGCATAAAGAAACATAAATGGTAAAACAATCGTACTTGATAAGGCAATTTGCCAAGAAACTGTTAAGAGTATTGAAAAAGCGATCGTTGTCAAGAAAATGGTGTAAACAATTGAATTCACTTGCCTAACTAAAAAGTTTTTCACAATATCAAGATCTCGAGTACAGGTTTGTATTAAATCACCACTTTTGTTTTTCTTGATATAAGCATAAGGTAATCGTTCAATGTGATAAAAAAGATCAAGTTGAATTTCTCGACCCAAATTTACATCCATTAATCCACGAATGATCAGTCGCGAAAAGAACATCAAAGATCTTGATAATCCCAAGAAAATAATAAATAGAGAGATCAACCAGATGTTTTGCGCTAAAAATGCTTGGCCACCTAAGATGTTGGTTAAAAATATGTCGATAGGACCTGAAGGGGCTACTCCTTGAAGAGTGTCGACTAAAATCTTGGTACTAAAATTGGCCAAGAGTAAAAACGTCAAGGCAAAAAACAAAATAACGAATGATAATAAATATCGTTTTCGATAACCTTTAGTAAAGCGATATAATAGCCGAAGGTATTTCATAGATTATAAACCTAAATTATTATACAACTTTCATTTTTTTTGTGTAAAAAAGTGCCTAATATAGCGTGAAAACCATTTAAATTACAAAAGAATGAAGTCTAGGGTTTATGCTATAATTAATTGTTGTTTAAAGACAAAATAGAGCTCATGAATCCCAATCAAACGCAAACGCAAACTAACCTTAATAAATCCGCCTCCACCAAAAAATACCAAGTTAATCTTTTGATTATCTTTATTGTAGCAGTAGGTTTTACTGGTTTTACTCTATTGACGGATGAAAACTTAGAAGCAGTAATCCAGGCTTTTTCACAAGCGAATTTATGGGTTATAGGTTTAATTTTATTGGTGATGGGAACTAATATTTTCTTTGAAGCTGTTATTTTATTTATTTTAGCGAGGTTGTATACCACTCGATATAACATTAAAAGAGCACTCAATAACTATTTTATTGGGGCATTTTTCTCCCATATCACGCCTTCTTCAACGGGGGGACAATTTGCTCAAGCTTATGCTTTTAGTCGCCAAGGAATGGATATCGCTAACGCCGCCTCCATCTTAGTTATGCATTTCCTGTTGTCTCAAATTGCCCAAGTGATTTTTGGAATATTAGCACTCGTTTTTCGATTTGAAAAATTTCTTACAATTACCGAGGCAGTCAATTTTGGTTCGGTTTCAATTCCGATCATCTACTTATCGTTGGTGGGATTTATCATTAATTTTCTTGTTATTTTCTTTATCTTAATCTTAGCAAAATCCAGGTTTATCCATCGGACCATTGTCAATGGTATTGTCGTCCTACTTGGTAAACTAAAACTTTTAAAAAATGCTGAGGCAGTCAAGACCAATCTATCGGTTCAAATTGAAAACTTTAGAATTGAAAGCAAACGATTACAATCTAATTCTCCTGTTACCGTGGTTTTAATTATTTTATTTTTTCTAAGATTGGCGTTAACTTATTCCATTCCTTATCTTTCGGCGCTTGCCTTACCGACCATTGATTTAACACAAAGCTCAATATTTGATGGCATTTTTTTGTCGGCATATCTCAATGTCATTATCAATTTTGCTCCGTTACCTGGTTCGGTTGGTTTTTCTGAATTCTTTTTTTCATACCTATTCCAAAATATGTTTGGTGGATATTCTCAGACAATTGCCCCACAACTTATATGGCGTGGCGTCACTTTTTATTTGACCCTCGTGATTGGCGCCATCAGTGTGATTGCCTTTAATCTAGGCAATAAAGATGCCAATCTCACTCAGAATACGCAAACCTTTGTTGAGTTACAAAAGTCCACCATTGAAATCCGCCGACAAACTGCTGAGATAATGTTCAATACTGGTGAGATGTCCTCTGTTAAAATTCGCAATCGTTTTTCAAAAATGGCGAGGGATTTCTTTGGCTTTAA
>VHBF01000105.1 GCA_016872075.1 Bacillota bacterium
AAATTGATCCAATGAATAAAGATATTCTCGCCGATCATGACGGTGAAGATTTAACGTTTTTTGGGCCCAGTCTGGAAAGCCTTCAAACGCATCATAATTCCGATTATAGAAACAAAAATTATCAGCAAGTTCTTTCCTGACAATCATTTCTTCCAAGAAAGATTCATGCTGCCCACTCGTGGCTTTCACTGCAAGCGCAACCGTTTGACTACTTACATGACCAAAGTGAAAATAAGATGACAGGCGACTTGTCGCCTCCACATTCGGATCGTTTCGTTGTTCATAATGGTTTAACCGTAAGTTGATAAATTGATTCAAGGCTAATGTTGGATTGATGTCATCGTGTATTTTATGAAGGAATGATTCATCATGAGGTCCTTGATATTGATAAGGTAAGGTCGATATCCACTTAGGAAATGCATGTAAATATTCAGGGAGTAATTTATGAATCTTTGGCCGTAAAGTATACGCACCCCATTCTTGTTTTTCACTGGCAATATGAATTGGGATAATGTTGTGCGCATCCACTTCAACCATCTTCATAGGAATGGTTTTCGCGAGGGATTCCCTTAAGTCTCTCATGGCTTTTAATGGTGAAAAATCGGTGATGAATAATCCTGCTTGGACATTTTTTAAAAAGGTTTGAATCGTGGTGATCGTATCACCATGCAGAATATAAAAAGGTAAACCTTTAACTTTCGCTTGTTTAACTACCAACTTTAAGCCCATTTTCATTCGATGAAACATGGGATCATCTTGAAGGTTTTTCGCACTTTCAAAATGGTCAAATAAGCTAAAAATAACGAGACAGGGTTGCTGACGTTCTCTTGCTTGAGTTTGGGCATAAATCAACGCCCAATTATCTTCAAGGCGCATCTCTCGATTCATCCAATAAACAACCGGACCCAATGTCGCAGGTTTATGATTAAGTAATCGACCTCTAGATTCCAGCGTATTCATAGTGAAATCATAGCATAAAATCATACTTTTAAAGTCATCTATGGTAAAATTATCTTGACTTAAATATGAAAAAAACAATCAGCATTATTGGTGCCGGGACCGCAGGACTTGCCAGTGGAATTCGCTTACAATCGCAAGGGTTTCAAGTCAACATTTTTGAAAAAAATCCCCAAGTAGGCGGCAGAATGTACGCCTTTCAAGAAAAAGGTTTTCAATTTGATGTCGGGCCAACGATTGTGATGATGCCGGAAATCTACCGTGAAGTGTTTGAATATAGTGGTGCCAATCCTGATGATTATCTTTCGATGCAATTGCTAGATCCCTTGTATCAACTTCATTACCAAGATGGCACTTCATTCACGGTTTCTAGTAATCTTACGAAGCTAATTCCCGCCTTAGAAAAAATCTCATATGAAGATACACAGGGTTATTTAGCTTATCTTGCAGACATCTATGCTCGATATAACATTGCGAGAAAAGGATTTATTGATCGGTCATTTTTATCCAGTCAAGATATCTTAAGTTGGGAGAATATCTTGAATACTCTTAAACTTAGAACGTTCAATTCGGCATATCAATCGATTGCGAAATTCGTCAAAAATGAAAAATTAAGACAAGCCTTATCCTTTCAAACCCTTTATATCGGCGTTTCACCTTTTGTCGGCCCTTCCATTTACACGATTATCCCCATGATTGAATTACTTTATGGCATTTGGTACATCAAAGGTGGCATGTATGCGATGGCAAAAGCCATGCAAAAACGCTTTGAAGAACTGGGTGGTAAAGTTATCACCAATGCGAATGTAAGCTCAATAAAAATTGAGGACAGTCAAGCGAAAGGCATTGTCGTCAATGAGACTTTTATTCCCAGTGATGCTGTGTTAGTTAACGCCGATTTTCCGTATGCAGTATCGCAGTTGATAGAAGCAAAATATCGTGGCAAATATCAACCCAAAAAATTGAAAAAAATGGAATATTCTTCAAGTAGTTTTATCATGTATTTTGGTTTAAATAAAAAGATTAATACCACTGTCCATCAAATTCGCTACGCAAAAGATTTCAAGAAGAATATTAACGATTTATTTGCACCGACCTTGCCTGAAGATCCCTCCTTTTATATTTATTCTCCAACTCAAATCGATGCATCCCTCGCGCCTTTAGGTAAAGAAATTATCTATGTACTCGTGCCAGTTCCGAATCGCGAACATAACCAATTTTCTTGGGATGAAAACATGAAAAAAGCATTTCGAGACAAAATGCTTGCCAAAATCAAAACCATTCCAGGTTTCGCTCAATTCGAGCAAACCATTGAAGTAGAAAAAATCATGACTCCCCGAGACTGGGAAACCCAATTTAACCTACAATATGCAGCAACATTTGGATTTAAGCCTATTTTATTCCAAAGTAATTTCTTTCGGCCGCAAGTAAAGGCGTTAAAAGTAAATGGACTATATTTTGCTGGAACTAGCACGCATCCAGGCGCAGGGATTCCGATCGTGATGAAAGCGTCAAAAATTGCCGTTGACACGATTATCAAGGACTTTCAATCATGAATATCGGATTAACATTAGCTCATTGGCAATGCGAACAAGTGATCAAAAAACACTCCGCTACTTTTTACCGGGCTTTTTCCAGTATTCAAGATCAACATCGTCGTCAAGGGATTTTTGCGGTTTATGCATTTTGTCGATATGTCGATGATTTGATCGATGAGCATCATGATCTCAAAGCCTTACAAACGTATAAAAGCGAATTGGATGATTTTGTAAAAGGGTATCAAAAAAAGGGATTTCGATGGCTTGC